>JAOZRC010000814.1 GCA_029940345.1 Desulfobacterales bacterium | reverse complement strand
TCAGCACTCCCCATGAAAGTGTAAACTACTTTTAAGCTATTATGAAGGATGCCGAGTTTTTGCTGAACGCGGCCGAATCGTGCCGGAAAGAAATTCATCAGACATTCGGGAATTATTTCTTTGGAGATACAGACTGATATACGAAGTCACTCATCAACATGTATATATCTTGGCATTTGTACATGGTGCTCGTGATCTTGAATCTCTATGGAAACGTCGTGGTATTGAATTGACTGGCAGCTAATAATATAATTTTCCATACAAAAGTCGAAACGATTAAGAATTCAAAATTATTGTAAATTTGGAAAATGATTTATATGCCATAATCTCCTTGTGGGGCGTCAATCTGCTCATCGGGTTTATCAGTTGGCCTGTAACCTATATTTTTTTCGGGAAATTATCCGATAGCGGATATAGCATCGCCAAATTCCTGGGCATTATCTGCATCAGTTACATTGCCTTTTTAGGCGCAACCCTCAAGCTCTTTCCTCTGAACCTATCCACATTTTATGTTATCGTATCTCTTTGGAGCGGGTTTAATCTCGGTCTGTTTTTTTTTAACCGACGACAGTCTGACGCTGAGTGCCTTACACTGAAAATATCAGACTTGAAGCAGATTGCAGGCATCGAAGCCGCTTTCCTGCTAATTTTAATTTTTTGGGCGTATATTCGTTCCCATGAACCGGAAATCTATTCAATTGAACGGTTCATGGATTTTGGCTTTATAAAAGCCCTTTTCAACACGCGCACCCTGCCCTTAGAAGATATTTGGTTTTCCGGTGAAGTTTTAAATTACTACTACTATCCCCATTTTATTGCCTACCTGCTATTAACCATTTCATCGGTTTCACCTGAAAGCGGTTTTTTTGTCCTGGTTGCCTGGATGTTTGCTCTTTTGGTGATCTGCGTTTATCGCGTCGGTGCTGATATGCTGTCTTTTTTGGAGTTGAAGACGGAATGCTTTTCCAAAGTTGCTTTTCAGAGTGCGGGCGGGTTAAGCGTTTTTAGCGTTGTATTTGCAGGCACCTTTTATGGCGGCCGATGGATGTTAAACGTTTTTAACAGCGCTTTTTTTGATTTACCCCAGCCTTCGTTCTGGTATGCCGAACCTACCCGCAATATTCCGGGAACGATTACGGAAATGCCAATTTTCAGCTTCCTGGTTTCCGATCTGCATCCCCATGTATGGGGCCTTTTAAATGGTGTCCTCATACTAAGCCTATTGATAGCGCTCTGGAAAAAAAATACGGAT
Organism: Desulfobacterales bacterium; assembly: GCA_029940345.1. Taxonomy (GTDB): domain Bacteria; phylum Desulfobacterota; class Desulfobacteria; order Desulfobacterales; family JAUCGF01; genus JAUCGF01. The sequence continues at coordinate 1,427 of JAOZRC010000814.1, read as the reverse complement.
GCCCAGGAAACGGATAAATCCGTTTTAAAGTGGAATAATGGGAGTGTATGGCTACTGTCTTTTCTGTTAGGCGTCGCCTATATGACAAACTCCTGGGATGTGATCACGTTGGGGCTGCTTACGGTTACGGTGTTATTTTGTATATATTATAGAACTGCTAAATGGTGTTTGTTTTTATTTTTTCTTCTGATCCCCGTATTTGCCTACATAACGGCGTTGCCTTGGAGTCTTTTCTTTAAGGCGCCGCTTACAGGCGTTGGAATCGTTCCTGATGCGTCTCCTCCGATTGCCTGGTTGCTGTTTTGGTCTCCGAAAGTGGGTTTGATTCTTCTTTTTTTCGGATTTTTGCTTGTACGGGAATTTAAAAGCTGGCATCATCGGAAGCAACGCGCCGGTTTAAAATTTGTCTTCTCTATTCCGCATTTAGCCGTATCCATCGCAGCGCTTTTCCTGCTAATTTTAATGGAGCTTTTTTACTTTAAAGATATTTTAATGAACGGCGAATGGTTCCGCGCCAATACGGTCTTTAAGATTACGATGCAGGTTTGGCTTTGGACCGGGATACTATCCGGTTCAATGATGATTGGGTTATTGATAAAAATTGAACGAACAATTTTTCGATGCCTGGTTGTTTTAATGATTGTCTTGATGCTATTGGCACAGTCTGTTTACCCAGTGAGAGCGGTATGGCAGGCGACCTTGGCTGATAAAGCACGCACCGGCCTGAATTCCGGCCTGAACTGGTGGCAGAAGAAGTATCCGCATGATTATGCGGCCTATCAATACCTAGCTTCGGTCGCTGAGAATCTTCCCGGCAATGATAAAATCCGTCGCATCGTAGAGGCCGAAGGCGAGAGTTACACGGATGTTTCCCGTTTTTCCGTGTTCCTGGGATGGCCTACCATAATCGGTTGGCCTATTCATGAATGGACATGGCGCGGTTCTTATGAAAAAGTGGGGGAACGTCGGGAAGAAGTCAAAGAAATCTACACAGGTAAAGAAATCCTAAAAACCCGTCAAATTCTCAATAAGTACAATATTGACTATATCATTGTGGGAGAATTTGAAAAAAAGCGCTATGGAAATGGCATTAGACATTATAAACTAAGGGAAATGGGGAAAATTGTTTTTGAGAACAATGGTGCTGTTATAATAGAAGTTAACCGCCGATCTATCAAAGCCGACTTAACAGATTGTCCAGACCGGCAAAACATGGGATCTAAGCAAAATTGATTTTGAAAAGAGCAAGTAAGATTTACGGAGTGCAAACTTCAGTTTGCGTCGCAGCATCGCAAACTGAAGTTTGTACTCCGGAATGAGGAAGTTATTTCGTCCCCGTTCCTAAGAGCCTGTTTGAAAAGTCTTAAATCGGGTGCAAAAGCGTGAGAGCGGTTCTGATTTCCGCAAATTTCATGGCAATAGGCCGG
>JAOZRC010000813.1 GCA_029940345.1 Desulfobacterales bacterium | reverse complement strand
ATTTTAACTGCCGGCAAAGTTCCGCTACTATACCGGCAGCATTATTTTTTATCAAATCAATCGTTTCAGACCGCTGATCAGAGCCTGTAACCGTCTGTCCAAACGTATGAGCCGCCAGGATTTTGGATGTCGAAGGGCTCATAATTTTAAACACGGCTTGAACATAAAAATTTTTGAAACCGGTCTGCACGGTTTCAATAGAATGCGCATTCGAGAAAATCTGTCCGTACAGCATAAGCGATGCGCCGAGTTTATTGCCGGCCTTGGCGGCCGCGACAATGTCCCCGGCAAGGATGAGCTGCTTCTGACGCGCATGAATTGCCCTGCTTACATACTTGGGATCTAAGGGTTGCAAACCCAGTTTAAGAAGCGCTTCATTCATAATGGCGGTTAAAAATTCCTGTGAATTTCCTTGCAACGGTTTACCTTGGACCGTTGTGTACGTTTCTTGAAAGATAACCGCAATTCTTTTTCCGGCGTATTTGGGAGGGCATTTTACCTGGGGACTCACATCCTGGGAATCCTTCAGAACCGCTTGGGTTTCGGCTTTCTGATGATGCCTGGCAATATTTTCCGTAAGTTTCAAAAGCGCCTGGCGGATTGAATAATTTAAGGCTTTGTCGGCAGCACGGGGGTCCCAAGAACCCAATTTGCCTTGATCGAATTGCTGGCGCTCCGTCCATTGACCCGTTCCCGCGCCCAAGTATTCGCCGGTCATGGCATTTTGGAGGCGCAAATCGACGCGTATGGCCGTTTCAATCTCCTTGCTTTTGGACATCGCACTCACCTGCGAACGTTGGCTGACATCGAAAAAAGTCACCGCGCCGGTGATGAAATGGTCGCAAAGTAATATTTTTTGAGCTTTTTGGCGTGCCATCGGGCTATTAACGATACTCAATGTACTCAATTCCCGCCAGTCAAAAAGCTGTTTCATTTTTTCCCATTCAACCACCCGAAAATAGCCCATTTGAATCAGGTGGCTGGCCAGTAATTGTGATGACGTATCCCACAATTTGTCGGCGGAGTAGGTGCTTTTGTTTTCGAAACCGGCAATGGCGACCAGTTCTCTTGACGTAGGGGGAAGAACCGAAGCGGTCATAAAATCCGGTTCAGAACGGAGCTTCGCACTTGGATCGGGAGTCGGCGCTGCCGGCGTATCGGTTTGAGACGCTGCACATCCCATAACAAAGCTTAAAATGATTAAAAACGCATATTGTCGAAGAATATTCATTTCTATTCCTCCTTAGTCTGAATTTCAATGGCTTGATTCAATAAATCTCCGATCTCCACCTGCACCGGGCCCTTGGGCAGGGTTTTTAGCATTTCGTGGACAAGCGAAGCCAATCGTTTTTCACGGGAGGCGCCTTCATGGGCGAAGAAGTTCAGTAACATATTTAACGGGTCGATTTGCCATTGCCGGTGTGCCGTGCGCCATTGCTCCGTCTGCCAAAGGGTTTCGCCGGTCTCACAATGTTGCAGCCTGAGAGAGCAAGACACAACCACAGCATCATATCCCACGGAATGAATGGCGGCGGATTGATCAATCCGGCCCCTGAGGATGGCGCGGCAGTTTAACTTTCGTCCCAGGCGTCGAAGCGAAATCCCGGCGAGTTGTCCCGGTGTTTGAATACCGAGTTCCTGCATGACGGCATTGACTTTTTCGACTTTGATTTTTGAATAGCCTTTGGCGGTTAATCTTTTATAGACTTCCTTGTACAGAAGCTTTTCAATATTCGGCTCAAGGCTCATATTGTCCATAGGCAGCACGCCGATAACCCTGACTTTGAACTGTTCGAATTGCGGATGCGTCATCCAGGCTTCCTTGGATTCTGAACCTTGATCAGCTCCCAAGCCTGTAACAGCAAAAATAGCCGCTAAACAACTGGTTATTACGATAAGTACGACTGCTTTTATCAAATTTACCGGGTGAATGATAGCAAACGACATCTTGCTTGAAATTTGCATATTGTGTGTTAATAATTTTTTCAGATTATTGGAAAATGACCTTCAAAAACAGGGGAAATTGTTAGTTTACTTACGTTTCAAAAACGCTAACATATTATTCCTTGACGAACAAGCAATTTCTGGCTTACAATAATTAATGTGTACTTCAAAATTTGGTCAATCCATCAACAGGGCTGAAATATATGACCGCTAACGAGAATACAGAAAGACGCGGAACGGATGAACCGTTTCTAAGGCTGATGGGTATCGGAGGTCCGGCAATGCTGAAACTGCTCGGCGTTGCGTCTGAGGAAGCCGAAGAATACACTTTCAGGTCAGTGGTTTTAAAAGAGAAGCGGATGGAACCCGATACCGAAGCTTTGCCTATTCTTGAAGGCCAGGGCAAACGGGTTTATATTGAATTCCAGGGATATGCGGACAAATTTATCCGCTACCGGCTGATTTCAAGAATCGGGTTGGCCTGTACTCAGGACGAATATGAAGACAGGGTTATTGGCGGAATCGTTTACACGGACGAGGCGTATAAAAAGGCGGCGGTTCCGGTCAAGGCTTTTGGCGGCAAGATCGGCGAAGCGCTTGGCAAAGCGTTCGAGGAGATTGTGCTGACGGATTATACTGAAGCCATGCTGTCAGAAATCGACCCGCGACTAGTTGTTCTGTCTCCGTTTACAGTCTCTCCCCAAATAGGCAAAACGGAACTTCTTTCCAGAGGTCG
>JAOZRC010000140.1 GCA_029940345.1 Desulfobacterales bacterium | reverse complement strand
GAGCGTCCGGTTTGCATTCCCACGCGAAGCGTGGGAACGAGAGCCTCCCCCAAATCCGTTATAATCAGGAATGATTGTATTCGGATTACTGTTTTTTAAAAGTCAAGAATAACATCCGAAACCTCAAGTATATATAAACCAAACGATCGTGATGCAAATGAAAAGAGATGCAAAAGCACCCTGTCTCGCAGTTTTCGGAACTGGCTCCGATGTAGGCAAAAGCATTGTTGTCACCGCTCTTTGCCGCTGGTTTGTCAATAAAGGACTGCGCGTCGCACCATTTAAAGCGCAAAATATGTCGAACAACTCCGGTGTGACGCCGGAAGGGCTGGAAATGGGACGCGCTCAGATTGTACAGGCGGAAGCATCCAAAATTCCGCCTCATGTCAATATGAATCCCATTTTGCTCAAACCTACCAGTGACGTTGGCGCCCAAGTCGTGTTATTGGGTGAAGCCGTCCGCAATAGCACTGCCAGCGAATATCATCAGGAAAAGAAATTTTTGTTTGCCCAAACGTGCGCTGCCCTGGACCGGCTGAGGAAAAAGTATGACCTGGTAATCATCGAAGGTGCCGGTTCATGCGCCGAAGTCAATCTGATGAAACATGATATCGTCAATTTTCGGATCGCTGAATACGCCGATGCGCCGGTAATCCTGGTTGCTGACATCCACCGCGGCGGTGTTTTTGCCCAGCTGATCGGCACGTTGGCATGTCTTCCTCCGTCCCAACAAGAACGAGTGGTCGGATTGCTTATCAACCGCTTCAGAGGTGATCTGTCCCTGTTTGAAGAGGGGGCGCAATGGATTGAGCAAAAGACCCAAAAAAAAATGTTGGGTGTTCTGCCGTGGTATCATCATATCACCATCGAAGCGGAAGATTCCGTGGTGCTTGAAAAACCGGCTGCGCTGTGTTCGCAAACTCACGGCCAACCAACTATTGCGGTAATTCGGCTGCCCCACATTTCCAATTTCACTGATTTTGAACCGCTATTGGCGATAGACGGCCTGAATTTGGTTTATCTCGAAAAAGCGCAATCATTGAACGCTTTTGAAGCTGTGATTCTGCCGGGGTCCAAAAACACACGCTCAGATCTGGCGTGGCTGCACTCTGACGGCTGGGCCGGTCGCCTTAAAGACTACGCCCAAAATGTGGGGCATATCCTCGGTGTGTGCGGCGGTTATCAAATGATGGGTGATGTGGTGAATGACCCTAATGGTTTGGAAGGTGCGCCGGGAAGCACGCCTGGCCTGGCATTGCTTCCTGTGGAAACGACCTTAAAAGCGCCTAAAACTACCACACGCACCTCCTTTTATTGGGAACTGATTGCCGGTGCCGGCTATGAAATTCACATGGGGCATACAAAAAGAATGGCGGGATGCCCCCTTTTTAGCGTTACCGAACGCAACAATACGCCGCAAAAGGCGGAAGATGGCTGTGTGGTCAATGATTCTCGAATTATGGGCGGATATATTCACGGCCTGTTCGACACTCCCGCAATTATCCGGCACTGGTTGGATACGATCGGACTTAAAGATATCAAGGTTCCCGAAACAGAGGGACTGGCCGCGCGGGATATGCAGTATGATTTTTTAGCCGCTCATTTTGAAAGACATATTGATATGGTGCAAATTCAGGAGTTCTGCTTTGAATAAAATCATATTGATTATTGGCGGCTGCCGAAGTGGTAAAAGTGGACACGCATTGGAATTGGCCGAAGGCCTGCAAGGGGATAACAAACTTTTCATCGCCACCTGCATCCCTTATGATGATGAGATGAAAAAGCGGTTTGAACGCCACAATTTCAACGTTACATTAGTGTCCCGGATTATGTTGGGTTGGTAACCAAAAAGCGGAAACACTTTCCGCGTCACATCTGTCCCGCCTTATGTCGGTAGCCTCATTTTGTTCTTATTTCTATTCGTTATGCTTATCAGATTCACTTAAAGATGACAGGTAGATTGCAAAGAAGATCAACAGACTGCCAATAACCAGGAACCAGGTTAGTCCCTCGTCGAATATCAAATAAGCTAAAACCGTGCTGCCAATAGGTTCGGCTAACAAACTGACGGCCACGGTGCTGGTGCTGAACCATTTTAATGACCAGTTATAGCTGGTATGCCCAATCAGTTGAGGGATTAAGGCCATCGCCCAAAAGCATACGACCGTTTCGGTTCCGAATCCGGTGATAGGTAATCGGAGCAAAAGGACAACGATCCATAGAATTATGGCGGCGCTGCCATAGCAAACCATTATATAGGTTAGCAACGATAGCTTGCTGCGCAGTTTTCGTCCCATCAGCAGGTACAGCGCCATAAATACGCCGCCCATTAGAGCTAGAAAATCACCCCACAGGGCGTTTCCGGAGGCGACAAAATTCCCAGAACTGATGATAATCGCACCGATAACGCTAATAATGATACTGATCAGGGCAGTGCGTGAAATGCGCTCTTTGGTTACCAAAGGCGTCAATAATCCCACCCATAACGGATTGGTTGTCACCAGTACGACACTGTTTGCGACTGAAGTATAATCTAACGAGGAAATCCAAACCGAAAAATGAAGCGCCAGAAGTAAACCGGACAGCAAGGCAAGTTTCAGATCATGACCGGATAATCCGCGAATTTCAGAACGGCATTTGCACCATGCAAACGGAGCCAGAATCAGGCTGGCCAATCCCAGGCGATATGCGGCAATTACAAGCGCAGGCGCTTCGCCGGCCAAACGGGCAAAAATAGCGCCCGTTGATACACCGATCAATCCGCTAACAAGCGCTAAGTAGGGATTAAAAGCCGGTAGGGAAATATCCTTGTTTATCATTTTTAAAGGTTCAAGTTACGAGTTATAAATGCCTAAAGTCATGATGGTGGTCATGCAAATTTCTATTATTTCATTATGTTATTAGATATGTGGCACTTAACTTCAAACTTGTAACTTAAAAACTGTTTTCCAAGTAATTTACGCGTCATTCGATTGACCCTCGGATTTTCGATTTCAGTTTTTAAAAACCAACGTGCATCCAGCGCGTCATCACCTGGAAGCAACTTTCCACCTTTATATTCAGCCATGAGATCAATAATGATATAATGGAAACGAATTCTGCCTGATTTATCCTTTTGAACCAGATCAAAAACGTAAACAGGTTTTTGGGCAAGAATGATAATGCCAGTTTCTTCGTAAATTTCTCTCTCGGCGGCCTGTTGCAGGGTTTCACCCAATTTAACGCTTCCGCCGGGAATCGACCATTCATTTTGAGAGGGTGGTTTGCCCCGCTTTACTAAAAGCACGCGGTTTTGATTGAATACCACAGCACCTACGGCGATTTGGGGGGAAGCGGGGTAAATTGGCATGTTTATAGGCTATCAACAATAAGGAACTTTTGAGCAGGAGTCGATAACAGGCATCCTTCATTTTGGCTTAAAAGTAGTTCTCATTTTTCGGCGGAGTGCTGAACCAAAGGTTTAGCGCAGGCCAGCCCAAATGCCAAACCTTCGGTTTAGCACTCCTTGGAATTGTTAATCGGCAAATCAAGGATGCCCGATAATTCATTATTTTTTCTGATAAAGAATCGTTTCACCGACATGAACCGTTTTGAACTTATTAGAAAGATTGAAGATGTTTTCTGTCGCACCTAAAATCAGCCACCCGTTTTTACAAAGTATTTCATAAAATTGATCCAAGATACGGGATTTGGTCGGATTGTCAAAATAAATCAATACATTACGGCATAAAATAACATCAAAGCCGCCTAACATCCGGAACGGCTCAATCAGATTGATTTGCCTGAATTCGACCATCATTCGAATTTGACTCTTAATTGTCCAATGTTCTTTTTCTTTGAAAAAGAAATTTCGGAGGCGTCTGGAATTAAGTCCTCGTTTAATTTCAAACTGACTATATTCGGCGGTCATCGATTGGGCTATCATCGTACTGGATATGTCCGTAGCCAGTAATCCGAAATCTTCTTTGACAACATCAGGAAAACAAATGGGGTTGTCAGTGAATTCATGGATTAGCATCGCCAGGCTATAAGGTTCCTGGCCAGTTGCCGTTCCGGCGGACCAAAGTCGTACTTTAGCCCCTTTTCTGCGTTTTGAACCGCGTTTTCGCTGAATGATTGTTTTGGAAAGTTGCGGCAACAGGTATTCTTTAATAGTTTCAAAAGGATGGCCATCACGAAAAAAGGATGTTTCATGGGTTGTAATCGCATTGATTATTTTTTCTTCAACCTGGGGTAAAATTCGGTTTTCGTCGGTATCACCTTTTTGCAGCTCGTTATAAAATTCACTGAAACTGGAGCAGCCCGCTTTTAAGGCCAAAGGCTCAAGGCGCTGTTTGATGAGATAGGTTTTGTTATCTGATATGGCGAGACCGCAAATATTATGTATATATTGGCGTAGAAGTTCAAACTCCTGCTGGCTGAGTTCCATTTTTTAATTTCCGGCAAAAAAAGGATTAAAAAACTCCCTTAAGCTAAACCCAAACATAAGAATACGGTTAATTCATAGAACGTTTAGCAAGAGAATGATGTTGGGTTATCGCAATCACGGCTTCCGGTATTTTTTCAAGCGGGAGCATCTGATCGAAATTTCCTGATGCGTGGGCGCTTCCGGGCATTCCCCACACCACACTGGTTTCCTTATCTTGAATAATCACAGATGCGCCCGTGCGTTTCAGAATACCGGCACCTTTGGCTCCGTCTGATCCCATACCGGTAAGGATTATAGCGATGCTATTACCGCCGTATGCCACCGCTGCGGATCGGAACAGAACATCCACGGATGGTCGATATCCTTGCTCTGGCGCTTGGTCATTCACAATCGTGTATATTCTATTATTTTTTTTTGTGACTAGCAGATGACGACCCCCGGGAGCGATATAGACATGCTGATTGCGGACAATATCTTCAGTTCGACCTTCGATCACTGTAAAGCGACATTTGGCATCAAGACTTTTGGCCAATGACTGGGTAAACGTAGGCGGCATGTGTTGAACGATAAAAATCGGCGCTTCGGTTTGTTCACAAAGCGGCGGCAAAAGAGCTGCCAAGGCGCGGGGGCCGCCGGTTGAAACACCGATGACTACGGTTTGAATTTCATCGGAAGTTGTACTTGAAGGCGTCGTCGTCGGTTTAGATATTGATAAGGGGGTCGCGATAAAACGCGGCAAACGCTTGGGAAATTTTAAGGTGATATTTCGTGCTGTGAAATGGCGAATTTTTACTAATAGCTGATTTTTAAGGCTTTCAATATTTGCCTTCAGGTTTTGACCTTGCGGTTTCGTTATGAAATCGAAAGCACCCATCTCCAGGGCTTTTATAGTGATATCCGCGCCCCTGACTGTTAAAGAACTCAGCATGATCACACCGATAGGGCGTCTGGCTTTGTCAGGTGAATTAAGTCGCCCGGAATTAGACAAATGGTGGTTATAAACACGGATGGCCTTCAGCGTTTCAAGGCCGTCCATTGTCGGCATCTCAACATCAAGCGTGACCAGATCCGGCGGATTAGCGCGGATAAATTCCATCGCCTTGCGGCCATTCCAGACTGAACCGATTACGTCAATATCATCCGTATCTGCAAGACTTTCCGCGACGATGTTTCTAAAAATTCGGGAGTCATCAACAATAAGAACTTTTGTAGGTGTTTTCACCAGAGTTGTTGCCTGTTTGTACCTTTTTTTTCCACGTTCCTTATTTTGCCACACCCCGGATTTCGGTCAACTATGCCTTAACGGACGATAGAGCTGCTGTGCCAATGCGTAAGAGAGCATGAGGGTTTAAAATAACCAGCAATTGGTCGTCAAGTTTGGCAATGCCTTCACTGAAATCTGATGATCCGAGTTCGATGCGGTTCGATGGCGACCGCTTCTTGTTAACCGCTTCGGAACGGCGGTTTTCAATTTTATCAATCTCGATGGTCACCACATCACTAATACGGTCGACTAAAATACCAAAAGGTTCATCAATAGTCGATTTAAATAAAATAATGCGTTGATGTTCCGTTATATCAGTGACGGAGGCAGGATCGAATCCGAGGGTGACCAGTGAATCCAATATAAGATAAATCTGTCCGCGAATGTTTATATAACCTTTGACTTCCGGCGGAGCGTGGTAAATTGGCACACAATTAACCTGGGGATTCACCTCTTTGACATTCAGAATGTCAACACCGAAAAGACGGTTGTAAACAATAAAGGTGCAAAACTGCCGCTTAGGAGATTCGCTTTGTTCCTTAGTTTTTGTTTTCATGATCTGACAGTTCCCATGAAGTTCGAAGCAACAATCGTACTTAGAGCATGTTTGAAAAGTCTTAAATCGGCTGCAAAAGCGTGAGAGCGGTTCTGATTTCCGCAAATTTCATGGTAATAGGCCGGCTATTCCCTTAAAATTTGCGAAAATCAGCCCTCGCTCTCACACTTTTTCGCTTCGATCACGACTTTCCAAACAGGCTCTTAAAATTTCAGGTTTCTTTAAGAATTTTAGCTACCGAAGTGAGAAATTGTTCACGGTCCATTTTAACTTCATAACAATTATAACCGCATTCCATTGTAAAAACGCGATCTTTTTCAGTGTTCAGGGCAGTCAGCGCTATGGCCGGAATGTCAGATTGCCTGGTACCTTTGCGAACATTTCTCATAAATTCCCATCCGTCCATCACGGGCATTTCCAAATCGGATACAATCAAATCAAACTCATTTTTTCCCAAATACTCCAAACCGCGCTGGCCGTTTTCCACAGCCGTAACTTGATAGCCATCCGCTTCAAGATATCCCTTAATAAGGTGCCTGAAAAAAGAGACATCCTCCAGTAATAGCACTTGCCTTGTGGATTCAGGCGGTGGCTCGGGAGTGCCGAACAAACCGATGCGTCGCTCGGCGAACCATTCCGGCTCTGCAATCTCAACAATATGGTATATATCGATAAATAGGGTCATATTGCTATTAATTATGTCCGTACCTAGCAAACCGTCTTCAATATAGCTTTCTACGTTTAGTTCAATCGTGGTTTCCGTGATGTCGATAAGTTCGGAAATCAGCAGGCCGACCGGACGTTTAATGTGTCGGGGAAGAATAAGATACATTTCATCTTTAGCGGTTAACGGGGAAACGTTCAAGACGTTATCAAGACTGAGAACCAGTGTAGACAAACCATCAATCGTTATATATTGACGTTTGCCAATTTGCTCTATGGCGGATATTTTAATGGGTTCAACTCGTCGAATCAATGGCAAGGCGATGGCAAAGTGTTCGTAAGGTCCGTTTTTAAACAGGAGAACCGTTTGCATCTCTTCTTTTTCCAGAACGCTTTCGGGTTGAGGGATGGTGGTGTCGATGCGTCCGTTGCGGATAACCCGCGCATGGCTGGCTATTCCATCGGCATCCAGGATCAGGGCAACATTTCCATCCCCCATGATGGTGGCTCCGGAATAGATTGGCAATGACTTGACCGCTGAATGCATGGGTTTGACAACAATTTCCTCTGCCCCTATGATACTATCAATGATCAGGCCGAAACGACCGGCACTGGTGTTAAGTATTGCGAAACTGAGAGATTGCGTGATTTCGTCGTAATTGTCTTCATCGTATGTATCTTCATGGTTAATCGTTTCCTTTATCTCTTGCCGATATTTTTCGGTGATGCCGGCACGCACGTCACGAGTGAACGGAGTCGGATGCGCCAGCACTTCATTTAGCCGCACCATTGGCAAAAGACGGTCACGCAGGCGGAAAACTTCTTGATCATCCGCGCATTCTATGCGGTTTTTAATGTCGTCATCATATAGGCATACCATTTCGACAAGATTGGCTTGGGGAATGGCATATTTTTCATCACCGACAGATACGATAAGCGAAGGGATAATCGCAAGTGTAAGAGGCATTCTCAGTTGAATCGTAGTTCCTTTTCCCCAAACGGATTTAATATCAAGTGAGCCGCCTAATTTTTCAATACCGGTTTTAACAACATCCATACCCACGCCCCGACCGGAAACGTTACTGATCGAATCAACTGTTGTAAATCCGGGTATCAGGATCAGGCGAATAATTTCATGTTCGTCCATCAGGTCTAGTTCAGCGGCGGTTTTCAGTCCTTTTTGAATCGCTTTCAGACGAATCATTTCAACATTGATGCCCCGTCCGTCATCCCGGACTTCGATATTCACGCGACCGGATTCATGAAAAGCGGATAAGACAATCTCACCAGACTCCGGTTTGCCTGCTTTAATTCGGTCCGGAGGCTGTTCGATTCCGTGATCGCAACAATTGCGAATGATATGAGTCATTGGGTCGGCTAAGGATTCCAAGATGGTTTTATCCATTTCAGCCTCACTGCCGTTAATGCTCAGGTGAAATTTTTTTCCGAGCCGTTTCTCCATATCGCGGATGATGCGCGGAAATTTGCCGAATATCTTCCCAATGGGCTGCATCCGTGTAAGAATGACAGTTTCTTGTAATTCCGAAGTGATGGCATCAAGGCGTTGCGCAACGGTGCGAACACCCGGGTCCATATTGTCAATCATGCGCATGAGCTGATTACGCGCCAAAACAAGTTCGCCGGCCATGGTCATTAATTCATCTAAAAGGTCAACATGGATACGAACCGTGTTTCCTAACACCCCCTGGGATTTGGCAGTTTCAGGCAAGGAATCTGATTTTTCGCTTGTGGTGGATTGGCTCTCAATTTGCCGATTTTCGGGAGCATTTTCGGCCGCTTTGGATGGTTCAAAGACCGGTTCGGGTTTATTTGGGGGGGGAGCGGAGGAGGAATCCGGGCTTTTAGGGGCCAATTGACGTCCAAGCAATGTTGTCAAGCGGTCGTATGCCTTAGTGATATCGATATTATCGGAGTGATTAACATCATCTAACATTGTTGTCAGAAGATCAGTTCCGGATAATAGCGCGTCAACAAACTTAGATTCCGGTCGAATTTCACCCTCTCGCATCATTGTCAATAAGGCTTCCATGACATGAGAAAGACGGGTCATATTTTCCAGCCCTAAAAAACCAGCAGCGCCTTTTACGGAATGGATCGCACGAAACACTTTATTCAGCAGTTCTTTTTCAGGATTATCAGCCTGCTGTTCCAGTAGAAGAAAATCATCTTCAATTGTATTGAGATGTTCCTTGGCTTCACTAATAAAGCTCTCTATTATTTCGCTATCACTGTTAAGCAGGTCATCAATAGTGCTATTTTCAGGCATCATCGTACAGGATCCTTTTTAGCCTTATTTATATAAGGGGCGCGTCAGCTTTTTTCATTTATATTGGATTCGTCTTTTAGCCGCATCGCTTCAATAATCAGTGCGACCAATTCCGTTTTGATGCGTCGCGGTATTTTACGTTCCGGAGGTTTTCTGAAATTAATCGTCGCATTATCAATTTGAATCATTTTCAATGCCGCTTCCACACCTTTAAGATTTCCAAAGACGGCGTGAAACAGGACCCCCCCTTTAAAATAGAAAAAACCTTTGGGATTGTCTTCCGTTTCCACCTCACACAAGCAGGTTTTTTGTTCCATCTCAATCATTTGTAAAAAATTGACAATTGATATCCCGGATAATGATCCTCCCGGCATGTCCTGTTTTAGTGCTGAAAGTACGGCCTTAGCTAACTCTTCGGCCTTAAAAGGTTTTTCAATATAATGTAAAATATCGGGCTGCAACGTTTCTTTTATTTTGGGCGTCCCATGGGCTGTCATTACGATACTGGAAATACTGGGATGATATTTATTGGTGTAAGCTAAAAGAACGAGTCCGTCAACTTTAGGCATTTGGAGATCAGTGATCAACAAAGATATATGCTCTTGTTTTAATATATCAATGGCTTCCACTCCGTCACGAGCGGTGATGAATTCAAATATATCTGCGTATCTTTTAAAATGTTCACTAAGATAATTTAATAGCATCACACTATCGTCAGCACACAAGACTTTATCCATTTCCTTTACTCCTAAGTTACGATCACCATTGAATTTGAATAGGATACTAAAATAATTTCACATAAAAAGTTTTATACTCTGTTTCGGCATCCTTCATTTGTCGGTTTACACTTTTTAATGTAGGGTGGGCAGTGTAACGGAACCCACCGCACCGAATTGCCATAAATGGTGGGTTCCGTTACACT
>JAOZRC010000812.1 GCA_029940345.1 Desulfobacterales bacterium | reverse complement strand
CCAACGAATTAAGGTTGATGTTGGATGTTGGGTGTTGGATGTTGGGTTTCGTTCCTCAACCCAACCTACGGAGGCCATTGCTTCGAAGGCTTCAATCCGATTCCGTGCTACACTCTGACTTGCCTTCTTATTTACAACTCACTGAACTGGGCGCAGAACCAGCCGGAAACCCAAGGAGTCGCTGCGAAAGCCAGGCGAGTTCCAGCTCCGGTTGGCAGCACGCACGCTCCTGGGCGAGTTGCCCCAACCGCCCCCGCGATTCACGCGGGTCGAACCCGATTCCGGTCCAAACGGATTTTTATTTGTGCTATTCGAATAATAATCCGTGCCATACCAATCTCTGCACCATTCCCAAACATTACCGATCATGTCATGCAATTCGAATGCATTGGCCTGTTTTAAGCCTACTTGATGCGTGCCACAAGTTGAACATTTTATCTGTCGCTCTTTCCAGTCCTGACAATTCCAGCCCCCCTCGTAATCCACACAACTATTCCCGCCATACCATGCGATCGGATCTAAATCCGGAGCGTTGTTTTCACCCAGTATGTCAAGTTTACCCGAATAGATCGGTGTTTCGGTTCCGGCCCGACAGGCATACTCCCATTCAGCCTCGGTAGGCAAATCATACGTCTCGCCAGCAAGCCGGTTCAAACGCCTGATATATTCCTGAATATGATGCCAGCTTACATTTTCCACCGGGCACTCTTCCCCGCATGCCTTGAAATAAGAGGGATTATACCCCATCACCGCTTCCCATTGGGCCTGGGTGATTTCGAACTTGCCGATGCTGAAAGGTGAAACAGTAACACTATGAACCGGTTTTTCATCTTCTTGACAAAGCTTATCCCCGCTCTGACATCCCATGCGAAATTCACCCCCCGGCAGCGTAACCATTTCAATTTTTGCTGACGGCATTCGCTGTTCGCCAGGCGGCAACGACACCACGACAACATTGCACTCATAGCTTTTTTCGCCGGGCCATAGGCCATAAAAGCGGATTCTGAATCGATTCGGCCCCTGTTCCAAACGGGGGCATGAAAGGGACAGCATCTGTGGCTTACCCGATTCGGACGCTGGATTATGGTCGATTTTCTGTTCACCTTTTATGATCTTTCTAAACTTCCCTTGTGGCATAGGGATATCCAGAAACAGATGGGTCTGTTTTTTATAGTAAATATTTTCCGTCTGCCATTCCATTTTCTGAAATGGAATAAAATCGGGCCACCACAACGGCTTTAAAACCAGGAACCACGAAAGCACCAACACCAGCGCGATTGATACGCCCCACAGCGCTCGTTTGACGGCATCCGCAGGTATATGCCGTTTGATCCAGTTCTGATCGAACACCCTTACGTAGATCTCATTACGTTGCAGCAGATGACCTTCTCTTTCCATGACAACACCGGCTAACAACAAGCGTGCATGGATAGGAGATTGGTCATCATAAGCGACGGTTTTAGCCTGAAGCACCTTGCCGTAAGTCTTCAGGAGTTTGCGACGCGGCAAATCCTCTTTAAGCAGATAATTCCGTATAAAATGGAGATGGCGATCTCCTTTGGCCCCCTTAGCCAGATAAAACGTTTCAGCAACACGATCAATGGCTTCAGGCGTTTTTTCATCCGGTCCCAGGGTACTTGCCGTTTCCGCCATGCGTTGCAACATCAGGGGTTGGCCGCCGGTCCAATATAGAATCCGGTTCACAACCTGCTTATTTTCATCTGCCAAAACTTCTCTGAAATGATCCAGATCATCGCTGTTGAAATCAGTCAATTCGAGCTGCCGGCCGATATTGAAAGGCGTGCGCGAGCGATCCTTGATAAATTCCATGGGCATGGCCACGCCAAGAAGCACAAAACGTAAACGCTGTAAAACCGGATTGTGCGCTTTTTCGTTATAAAGGGATCTGAGCGTGGTAAAAAACTCATCGGAAAAAGGCAGCGAGAGGGTGCTATCCACTTCATCGAAAAAAATCGCAACAGGCGCATCCCCGGTTTCCTTTAACACCACCTGTTCCAGAAAAAGCATGAAACGTGATGTCGCCCCCCGATGGGCGTTCGCCGCCCACCATTGCGGCACATCCGTTTGAAGGACAACCTGTTCTTCGATTCTATAAGCGATTTCAGCGAACCAGGCGTCAGGTTCATGGTAGCTGCCCAGGGATTGCAAATCTACGATAACCGGACAGACACCCTTTTCACGCAGGTGCTTTAAGGAATTGACCATCAAACTGGATTTGCCCATCTGCCGGGGGGCGAGAACCATGCATAGCTCGCCGTCGGCAACCCAATCCACCAGGAGATCATCCGCGGGTCTTCGAACATAGCTGGGGGCATCGGTGGAGAGCGTGCCGCCAGTGATGAAAAAGCGTTTCGATTCCGGCATTGTCATAATCTCCCTTTAAAATAATCAGCGTAAAGATCACATGCGCAAACAAGCGTATCATCGCTGTGCCTTTTGATCAGTCCGGCTGATTCCAGGCGCCGGGCCGCTTCTGACTCACGGCAGCCTTTGCGCTCAATGATATCTTTCATTGCACAGCTTAGTTTGGGCTCTTTTTGAAAATGGACCAGGTAGCGCTCCAAATAACCCTGGAATAAACCATTGCCGGCGCTTTCTGAATCAAACAACCGTTCCGTATCTTTGTCGGGATAACGCGCCATCTCATAAAACAGCAGATGCA
>JAOZRC010000811.1 GCA_029940345.1 Desulfobacterales bacterium | reverse complement strand
CATGGCCAGGCCGGTTTTGATCGCTTCTTTAGCGCGTACGGAGAGAAAGGTCATTTTTTATACAGATATTAAGCGTCTGCTGTGGCTGAACCCATCTGTTCGGAAAACACGCCCGATCACTCAACGGTGATATCCACGTTCAACTGATCTCCGATTTGATTCAGCTCTTGCTCAACGGTTTGCAGGGATACATTTTGGGGTATTTCAACCGAAAGCGCCATGCTGTAAATGGCAGCCCCGCTTTCTGGTGAAAATTTCACATCGGAGTTCAGGGAAATGATGTTGATATTGCTATCGGCAAGAAAACGACTCACTTTGTAAACAATACCGGCCTGATCCTCTCCTTCCACCTGTAGATTTTTAGTATAATAATCGGCTTTCGACTTTTTTTCTTTGTGGCTAAAAGGCCGTATAAAGGCGGTGATATCCTTTTCCCTTTCTAGCCTGCGGCATTCCATGGAAAGCTTTTCTTCCAAATCTGTTTCTTGCCCGGCAGTCGGAGGGGAGAACAGCAAAATGATGGCAAACTCGCCGGCCAGGTTGGTCATGCTGGAATCTTCCAGGTTACAGCCGTTTTCGTAGATTACCTGGGAAATATCGGCGACGATGCCGGGCCGGTCCTTGCAAAAAGCGGTCATTAAAAATTTTGTTGACATAATAAATCAACTCCTTTTCTGATATGGTTTTAATTCGATGCGTTAGCAATGATCAAGGTGATAAAGTCCGATAAAGCTCCCTGGCCTGATAGGAGCTGCGTACAAAGGGGCCGCTGGCAACTTCCGCAAAGCCCATTTGAAGGGCCTCCTCCCGCCAACTGTCAAATTCTTCCGGGGTCGCGAAACGTGCCACGGGAAGGTGATGCTTTGAGGGTTGCAGGTACTGGCCCAAGGTAAGGATGCTGCAGCCTGTTTCCAGAATATCCTGAAGGGTCTTGCGGATTTCTCCCGAATTTTCCCCGAGCCCCAACATCAGGCCCGATTTGATGATCATTGTGGGAGAATAGGCTTTTGCCCGGCGCAGGAGTTCAAGCGAACGCTGATAGAGCGCCTCAGGACGCACCGCAGGGTAAAGCCGGGGGACGGTTTCGATGTTGTGGTTCAGTACATCGGGTGCGGCTTTCAGAACAGTTTTAAGCGCCGCAAGTTCGCCCTGAAAATCGGGAATCAGCACCTCTGCTTTTACTCCTGAATTGTTTTTGTGTACCAGGTGAATGGTTTCTGCAAAAATACCGGCGCCTCCGTCGGGAAGGTCGTCCCGGGTGACAGAAGTGATCACCACATATTGAAGGTTCATCTTACGAGCGGCTTCTGCAACCCTTTCCGGCTCCCGCAGGTCAGGCGGCCCGCCAGGGCCGGCTTCAATGTTGCAAAAACGGCAGTTGCGGGTGCATCTGTCTCCCAGGATTAAAAAAGTTGCCGTCAGTTTTGAAAAACACTCGAACTGGTTGGGGCATTTGGCCTCCTGGCAAACAGTGTGAAGCGCCTTGGTGTTAATCAGTGACCTTGTCCTTTCGTACATGGGCCCGGATGGCAATTTGCGCTTCAGCCAGGGAGGTTTACGGATACTGATGGTTTGTTCGTTTTGATTAATCATCTTGACCTCAATGTCTGACTATTTGATTCCCACCTCAAGAACCAGCTTCTTGGCCGCATCATGAATATCCGCAACCTTCATAGGAATCAGCTCGAACCTGAAAACGGCTGAGAGGTGATGGCGAATTTTCTGGCGCACCTGCCGCATGGGAATCGTGCGGGAAAGCGCTTTAGTCAGAGATGTTATGCCCACATTTTTAAGCCCGCAAGGATGTATCCAACCAAAAGGTTCAAGCAAAAGGTTCACATTAAATGCAAAACCGTGGAAAGCAACGCCGTGGCGTACACAGATGCCGATGCTGCCGAGCTTGCTGCCACCTACCCAGATTCCCCGGTTTATAGGGTTGCGTTCGGCCGTGACACCAAAGTCTGCGGCCGTGCGCAACATGATTTCTTCCAGTCCGCTGACATAATCCGTCACCGACAGGTTGAGCGTTCGCAGATTGATGACAGGATAACCGATCAGTTGGCCCGGCCCGTGATAGGTGATATCCCCTCCCCGTTCCACATGAACGACCGAAATGCCTTTTTTATCAAGAAACGTCTCGGATACGGTCAGATTATCCCGTCCGCCACGGCGGCCAAGGGTAAACACCGCCGAATGTTCGAGTATTAAAATGACATCGCGATCAAGCGTGTGTTTGTTTTTAGCGGACACGATGCTGCGCTGTAGTTCGAGAGCATCCCGATAATCGGTAAGCGGCAATTCAACGTAATGGGCTTGTTGGGATTGTCTGCCCAATGACGATGGGCATGGCCGGCGTTCCATTTTCAAAGGGCATTCCCGTTCTGAGTGTTCAAATGTTCAGGTGCAAACACTGGCACCTGAACAATCAAACCATTCTTATCTAACCACACAGGCAGGGTCTGCGTGCGGCCGCTATTTCATCCATTCTTCTGAGCTTGGTGATTTTGGGCGCTTCAAAAAGGAGCTCCGGATTGTTTTCGGCCTCATCGGCAATGGTTCTCATGGTTTCGATAAATTGGTCGATATCCTCCTTTGACTCCGTCTCGGTCGGCTCAACCATCAACGCACCCTGGACCACCAGCGGAAAATAGATGGTGGGCGGATGAAATCCGTATTCCATCAGGC
>JAOZRC010000810.1 GCA_029940345.1 Desulfobacterales bacterium | reverse complement strand
CCACGGTGCCGGCACCCAGGCCGTTGAGTGGGTGCGCAATGAAAACGACCGCCGGATCATTGATGCGATGCTGGCGATGGATTCATCTGAAGTCATCCGTGAAGCCCATGAAAACCATAATGCCTGTTGTTCCGGTGCAGTTGCCGCAACGTTGGCGGCGGCCAAACAATTGGGCGCTCTAAAAGCTGAAACGGATGCCTATACCACAAGCTACGACAAAAGTCCGGGAGACAGTTTTGTCGGTTATGTTGGGATTGTTCTGTTTTAGATAGAATACAAAGATTCATCAAAATCCTTTACTTACCCACAATCCATGTAGATAATTGAGAAAGGTAAAATGTAAACTGATTTATCCTTCATCTACATGGATTGTGGGTAAGTAAAGGATTTTAAGGTATTGATAATAAATTAGTTAGTGCTTTATTAAAGTGAGGAAGTTATTGCGTCCTTATTTCTTATATTTCTTATTTATACTTGAACTGATATGAAAACAAAAGATAGTTACACTGCGGAATCCATCGAAGTGCTAAAGGGTCTGGACCCGGTTAAACGGCGTCCTGGCATGTACACCGATACATTGCGACCCAATCATTTAGGACAGGAAGCGATTGACAACAGTGTGGATGAAGCCATCGCCGGTTTCGCTGACCGCATTGATGTCATTTTACACAAAGACCATTCCCTGGAAGTCAAAGACAACGGCCGCGGCATGCCTGTGGATATTCATCCGGAAGAAAAAATTTCAGGTGTTGAACTGATTTTAACCCGACTCCATGCCGGCGCCAAATTTTCGGACAAGGATTACCAGTTTTCAGGCGGATTGCATGGTGTTGGCGTTTCCGTGGTCAACGCTTTATCGGCTCGTTTGGATGTCCGCATCAAACGCGATGGCAAACAATATCACATTGCCTTTACCAATGGTAAAAAGTCGCAAGACCTGGCTGTCATCGGTTCCGTAGGTCAAAAAAATACGGGCACAACCGTTCACTTTTGGCCGGATGGAAAATATTTCGAATTTTCCAAATTTTCGGTTCAGCGGTTAAAACATGTGTTGCGCGCCAAAGCGGTGCTTTGCCCGGGATTGACCGTAAATTTTGTCGACAACCTGTCCGGCGAAAAACATCAATGGCATTATGCCGATGGTTTGCAGGATTACCTCATGGGCAGCCTTGGAAATTCAGAGCGCATACCTGAAACACCCTTTGTCGGCCGTTTTAAGGAAGATGCCGGCGCGCTGGATTGGGCGGTTTTATGGCTTGCCCAAGATAGTGAAACCGTGGCGGAAAGTTATGTAAACCTGATTCCCACCACGGCTGGCGGTTCCCATGTAACCGGGTTTCGCGCCGGTTTGTTGGCATCTTTGCGTGAATTCTGTGCATTTCACAATTTATTGCCACGAGGCATCAAACTGGCGCCTGAAGACATCTGGGAGCGTTGTTGTTATATTTTATCGGTGAAGTTGCCTGACCCTCAATTCTCCGGACAAACCAAAGAGCGTCTCAGTTCCCGAACATGCGGCACCTTTGTCTCCGGCGTGGTCAAAGACGCTTTCAGTCTGTGGTTAAACCAGAACACCGAAATTGGCGAAGCGCTGGCCGAACTTGCGATTCAAAACGCCCAAAAGCGTCTGAAAGCCAGCCGCAAAGTGGCGCGTAAAAAGATTGCCGGCGGTCCGGCGTTACCTGGCAAACTGGCAGATTGCTCTGGTCAGGATCCGCTTCAAAGCGAATTGTTTTTAGTTGAAGGCGATAGCGCCGGCGGTTCAGCCAAACAGGCCCGTGACCGCCAGTTTCAAGCAATTATGCCGTTGCGCGGCAAAATTCTCAATACATGGGAAGTGGATTCTTCGACAATCCTGGGTTCCAAGGAGATTCATGATATTGCCACTGCCATTGGGGTCGATCCGGATTCTACCGATCTAAAAGATCTGCGTTACGGCAAGGTTTGTATCCTGGCCGACGCCGATTCGGACGGGCTTCATATTGCCACGCTGATTTGCGCGCTTTTCCTGCGTCATTTCTACCCGCTGGTGGACGCCGGCCATATTTTTGTGGCCATGCCGCCTTTGTATCGCATTGATGTGGGCAAAACGGTTTACTACGCATTGGATGAACCGGAAAAAGAGAGCATTATTAAACGGATTAAGGCGCGTAAAAAGAGGGCCAAAATCAATGTACAACGCTTCAAAGGACTTGGGGAAATGAATCCCATACAGTTGCGGGAAACTACGATGGCCGTTGACTCTCGTCGTTTGGTGCAGTTGACTGTCAATGACAATGGTGACGCCGTTAAGGTTATGGATATGCTGCTTTCTAAAAAGCGGGCTGCTGACCGGCGTGAATGGTTGGAAACTAAAGGAAATATGGTAGTAATCGAATGATAAGGAATATAACTATTCAACTTGAGCGCGGCCGGGGTGACACCGTAGAAAATATTATACAATATTGGGGCGACATGAGCATTGATGAAATTCATTCGCAGGTGATCTCATGGAAACATCGTCAATCTCAATCGGAATACAGGAATGAAAAATGGGACAAAGAGATTGAAGAAGATTACAAAACGGGCAAACTGAACAAGTTCATTGATTCAACTCTCGCCGAAATTGACAGTGGCAATGTGAAGGCGTTATAAGAGGATTTTCAATAAATAGACTACCCGCTATGCGTAATGTTGTAGGGTGGGT
>JAOZRC010000139.1 GCA_029940345.1 Desulfobacterales bacterium | reverse complement strand
TATGCCGTCCCGATGGGACTCTGCCGAGATATCAGTCTGATGATTCTACAAATATACCGTCCTGACGGGACTCTGAATGAATTGCACAGGTTGAACTTATTTAGGCGTATGGTTTAGACATTGCATGATAGTTTAATTTTTGCAAATGGTATAATATGCCGTTTTCATTTTTTTTATCCCCGGTATGCCATTTTATATGGCCGCTGCTTTACACGGAAAATTCGGCATCCTTCATATAAGGCTGAAAGTGGTACAGCACTACTTCGAATTGATAACCGGAAAATGAAGGATGACGAATAATAGATGAAAACCCTGATGCGAAAGAGTTAAAAGCATATAATATGGAAAAAATGATTTTGAAGAATTACGCGGATCGGTTTAGCAGCGATAGAGTATTACTTCGTGGAAAAGGAACCGGGGGATTTAGGTGTGAAATCGGCCTCAGATGATAGAACAAACGGTACCGATTATAATATTGAAAATGCAAATGAATTACCGGATATCATCGTAACAGATTGAAGTTTAAATGTATTTGATTAGGCGATGAAATAGCGTTTAACTGCGTTTTTCAGAAGATAGCTCGTAGCATCTCATCTAGTTCATCCAGCTTATAAGGCTTTGCAATCGTTCCGCTAAAACCGAACTTTTTATAATCTGTCATCACCGGATCATTAAAAAACCCGCTGCTGACGACGGCCTTTACATCAGGATCAATTTCACGTAACGGTTTGATCGTTTCTTCAGCCCCCATGCCGTTGGGTATGGTTAAATCCATAATCACCAAATCAAACGGGACACCTCCGTTCTGTGCGGTTTTAAACATTTCCAACGCTTCTTGCCCGTTGCAAACAAACTCAGCCGTATATCCCAAATTATCGAACATTTCACGACAAACATCGATCACAATTTGTTCATCATCCAGTAGCAAAATCTTTTTTTCAGTCGCCATCTTCGGTTCCTTTAAAACAAGGTATCAGGATGTCAGTTATCAATATCTGACGGGATACAAGGATGCCACAATTTCAATGTGTTATGGAATAACTTCAAACTTTACACTTCCGAACTCTGCTATATCAGAAACCAAGTGATTGATCAGCATACCTGTAATACGCTGCACAAGTCCCTTCACTTGAAACCATACAAGCGCCCACGGGTGTGGCCGGCGTGCAGCGTTTTTTATAAAGGGGGCATTGCGGCGGAATTTTCAAACCCGTCAGAATTTCGCCGCACAAGCATCCCGGAGGTTCTTTAGAATTGGAAATCGGGATTTCAAACCGTTGCTCCGCATCAAAGGAAGCAAAGTCTGCTTTGATTTTGAGACCACTTTGAGGAATGCGGCCAATACCCCGCCAAGTTGTATCCACAGGTCTGAAAACCTGAGCCATAATGTTTTTTGCTTTGGGATTGCCTTGCATTGCCACTGCGCGTGAATAGGCATTGGCCAATTCCGGAGCGCCTGATTGTATCTGGCGGACTAACACAGCAATTGCCTGCAACAGGTCAGCCGGTTCGAATCCGGCAATGACACAGGGAATTTGAAAGCGTTCAAAAAAAGAGCGGTAAGCTGATGTGCCGATAATAACCGAAACATGACCGGGAAGAATGAAACCATCTATACGAATGCCATCCGTTTGCATCAGTGCTTCCAAGGCCGGCGGTACGACTTTGTGAGCGGAGAAAATATAATAATTTTTCAACCCTGTTTCTTTGGCTATCAGCAGGGAGGCCGCAATTGTGGGGGCCGTGGTTTCAAACCCCACGCCTAAAAAAATGATATGCTTTGCGGGATTTTCCCTGGCGATATTCAGCGCGTCCATGGCTGAGTAAACCACACGAATGTCTTTGCCTTCAGCCCGCTCAATCTGCAAGGAAGACGTTGTTCCGGGAACTCTCATCAGGTCCCCGAATGTTGTGATAATGACATTTTTTATACGCGCCAAAGCGATAAAAGCATCAATATCATTTTGGCTGGTCACGCAAACCGGACATCCCGGCCCCGAAAGCAGCGTCAGGGTTTCAGGCAATAACGTGCGGATGCCGTGTCTGAAAATCGACGTCGTATGCGTCCCGCATACTTCCATCAGGCGAATCGGTTTTTTGCCGTTCACTTTTATTTTGCGAACAATTGTTTGAACCAGTTGCGGTTCTCTATATTCATTAATATGTTTAAGCGGCATAAGTATCATTATACCCTTTTATAGCTAAGATTGCAAGTATATAGCAATAACGCATCGTCAATAACCAAATTTCCGCAAAGCCTTGGTATCCCTGCTCCAGTTTTTCTGAACATGCACAAAAAGTTTTAAAAAGACTCGTTCCCCCAGCATCTGTTCAATGTCCTTGCGGGCGGATGTTCCGATCTGTTTGAGTTTGCTTCCTTTTTTGCCAATAATAATGCCTTTGTGGGAATTGCGTTCGACATGAATGGTGGCGTCAATACGTCTTAAACGACCTTTTGCAGGGGCTTTAAATGATTCTATGGTGACGGCGACAGAATAGGGTATTTCCTGTCCTGTCAATCGAATCGCTTTTTCACGCACCATTTCAGCCGCTATAAAGCGCTGGGGTAAATCGGTGAGACTCTCTTCAGGAAAATAAGGCGGCCCCTTAGGCAAAATAGCCGCCATCGCGTTGATAAGCTCATCTACTTGGAAACCGTTTTTAGCCGACACCGGGATAACCGCTTCAAAGGGAAAGGCGCGCCGCCATCGCTCTATCAAAGTGAGCAGAAGCGGCTTTTTTATCAGATCGATTTTGTTCAGCGCTAAAACAACCGGTTTGTTTTGCTGTTTTAACTTGTCAATCAGAAAACGATCTGATTCCGGGTCAGATTCGGAAACATCTGAAACCATCAGAATCAGATCGGCATCCCCAAGCGCTGTCAGGGCGACATCGACAATTCGGACATTCAGCATTTTATGCGCTTTATGAATACCGGGCGTATCAATAAAGACGATTTGGCAAAACGGCCGATGCACAATACCCAGGATTCGATTGCGTGTGGTTTGCGGCTTTTTCGATGTAATGGATATCTTTTGGCCTAGCATACGGTTGAGCAACGTGGATTTACCCACATTGGGGACTCCGATAATAGCAGCAAAGCCGGAGTGGAATTCAGCGTCCATATTTATATACCACTGTATTCGTCCATTTCAGAGTTAATCAATGCCATCAGACGCTCCCAAACGATGTCACGCCCTTGACGGGTTTTAGCGGAAAACAGGATCAGTCGCGCCTTGGCAATTTCCAGACTTTGGGCAATAACAGTTTGTTGCCTGATTCGCTTTGTTTTGGAAAGTTTATCACATTTAGTCAGAATAAGAACAGGTGGAATCTGATAACGCGCTAACCAAGCCAGCAGGTCCGCCTCTTCCTGACGCGGCGTGCGCCTGATATCCATTAATAAGACAACGCTTTGAAGTTGCAGGCGCGCAGCAAGATAATTTTCAACCATCGGTTTCCATGATTTTTGCATTGATTTAGGCACTTTGGCGTAACCAAAGCCGGGTAAATCCACAAATGTGAATGCCTGGTTGACAAGGAAAAAATTTAGCAAGCGCGTGCGCCCTGGCGTAGAACTGGTTTTCACCAGGCGTTTCCGGTTTAGAAGCACGTTAATCAATGAAGACTTACCCACATTGGAACGTCCTGAAAACGCGATTTCAGGATAGGCCGTATCAGGATACTGATCCGGTGTTACCGCGCTTTTTATAAACTCAGCCGATTTGATAATCATTTTCACCTGACCTTTTACCTGAAATAATTTTCCAGCCGATCCATGCCCTCTTTGATGTTTTCCATGGAATTGGCATAAGATAAGCGGATGTAGCCTTCACCGTTTTGGCCGAAATCAATCCCAGGCGTCACGCCCACATGCGCCTTGTCCAAAATGTCAAACGCCAGCTTAAATGAATCCTGTGAAATATGTTTGACGTTGGCGAACACATAAAAAGCACCGGTGGGTTCAACGGTGATGCCAAGTCCCATCGCTTTTACGCGACGGATCATATATTTTCTGCGTTTATTATAAACAGCCTTCATGTGCGCCACATCATCAGCCGCCTCTTTCAATGCGGCGATTCCGGCATATTGAATCATGGCATTGGCGGAGATAAAGAAATTCTGCTGCACTTTTTGGATGGGCCGAATAAACTGCCGGGGTATGATCATATACCCCAATCGCAGCCCGGTCATTGCATAAAGCTTGGAAAATCCGTTAAAAACAAACGCATTATCGGTAAACTCAAGGATGGAATGCTCGCGGCCTTCATACACTAAGCCATGATAAATTTCATCCGAAGCGATGTAAAGGGAATCAGCATCAGACATATCCGCAATCGCTTGCATTCGTTCCGCAGACAGCAAGTTACCGGTCGGGTTGGAGGGCGAATTGACGAATATGACCTTGGTTCGCTGGGTAATCGCTTTGCGAATCGCTTCCGGACGATACTGAAAGCCGTCCTCTTCAAACACCGGTACATTGACAGGTTCGCCCTGAACAAATTTGATAAAATTAGGGTAACAGGCGTAATGGGGATCTGAAATAATCACCTGGTCCCCTTTTTCCAAAAGAGCGGAAAAGGCGACAAACATGGCTGGTGAAGTGCCGGATGACACAACGATTTGGTCAGGAATGACCGTAACATTGTAAGTCTTAAAATAGTGTTCGCAAATGACCTCTCTTAATAGAGGAGCACCCATACTATGAGTGTAATGCGTATGACCATTTTCAAGCGCCCGACATGCGGCTTTTTTAATACAAGACGGCGTATCAAAATCTGGCTCGCCCACTTCAAGATGGATAATATTAATCCCCAGACGCTCCATCTCATGGGCCTTTTCCAGAACATCCATAACAATAAAAGAAGACATTTCACGGGTTCGTTTGGAAATCAATTGTGTCATATTGTTTGTTGCTCTTTAATGATTAATGAAAATGGGTTTCGGGTTTCGGGTTTCGGGTTTCAGTGTTCGGTTGTTCGATTGTTCGATTGTTCAATCATGATAGACCTCTTCAGGATCAAACACCGGTTCCCCGATGATTGAAAATTCATCATTATTCACATCCACTTTTTTAAAAAAACAACTCCGATACCCCAAATGGCATGAAGCACCGCCGACCTGCTCTACTTTTAAAAGGACCGTATCATCATCACAATCAATGCAAATCTCTTTGACAATCTGTAAATTCCCGGAAGTTTTTCCCTTGGTCCAGAGCGTTTGGCGTGTGCGGCTGAAATAGGTCGCCTCCCCGGAGGCCAGTGTATGGCGCCAAGCGTCTTCATTCATAAAACCGAGCATTAACACCTCACCGGTCAAGTAATCCTGGGCAATGGCTGGTAAAAGCCCATCCATTTTTTCAAAATTGAGTTTGATCATTTTGTACACCTATGCATTGTTATGTCAACAATTGACACATCTTGTAGAAAATAATTTCAACCTTAAAACGTCAGACATGGCACGGTTGAATTATTTAAAGAACGCCTTATTATGAACTCGTCAGTCATAAATTCTTGTAACCTACTGAAATTATTGTTATTTTAAAAATGGCTGCCTAATATTAATTTCCTATTATTTCAGATAGTTAATAAAACTTGCTGTCTAAATTACGAAGAACTTATGACTGTCGAGTTATGAAAATATTTTGAATATACGAATTAGAAAATGAAAAATAGTGTTGTTTAAAAATAAAGTCAAATTAATTCTTTGCCAGCTCATATTATCATACTTGCTTAACAGATTAATATTTGATAGCAAATACAAAATAGCATACAATCCAAGCTGTAATAAAAGGCAAACTGATTTTAGCATAATATATAAGAATGCTGAAAAATCGTAAAAAAAAAACAAAGTCTGAAAAAATGGAGTATATAAAATGGGAAAACTGAAAAGTAAATCGGAGATATTAAAAAAACGTGCTCAAAAAAAGCCCAGGCGATTTATCACCCGCTTATTGAAATGGGCCTTCCTTTTTGGCCTGGTTCTTTTTATTGCGGCCGCGACCGCTATTGTGGGCGTATATTCATATCTCAGCCAGGATCTGCCCCAAATAAAATCACTAAGTGATTATAAACCACCCCTGATAACAACCGTTTTTTCTTCAGACAATCGTAAAATCGCCGAGTTTTATCGGCAGCGTCGCATTATCCGGAAGTTAAAGGAAATGCCCGAACAATTGATCAATGCATTTATTGCTGCCGAAGATTCACGCTTTTACCAACATCAGGGCATTGATTTCTTAAGTATTATCAGGGCGTTTATGAAAAATCTTGAAGCCGGAACAATAGTACAAGGCGGAAGCACGATCACGCAGCAGGTGACAAAATCTTTTTTACTGACGCCTGAAAGAAATTACACACGCAAAATAAAAGAAGCCATTTTAGCTTACCGTATTAATAAAACCTTTACCAAAGAGGAGGTTCTCTTTTTATATTTAAACCAAATATATTTAGGTCATGGCGCCTATGGCGTTGAAGCGGCTTCGGAAAATTATTTTGGCAAATCCGTAAAAAAACTGAACCTGGCTGAGTGTGCCATCCTCGCAGGTCTTCCCCAGGCTCCCAGCCGGGATTCTCCGTTTCGGCATCCTGACCGGGCCAGGCAGCGTCAAATATATGTTTTAAATCGCATGGTGGAAGAGGGCTTTATCAATGCAATTCAGGCTGCGGAAGCCATTAATCTGAAATTGGATATAAAGCCGCGACGTAATTGGTATACTGAAAAAGTTCCTTACTATACGGAACATGTCCGCCGTTATGTAGAAAAAAAATATGGTGCGGATATGCTGTATGAAGGTGGCTTGAAAATATACACCGCCGTGAATATTGAAATGCAAAAAGCGGCTCGGGATACGGTTGATGAAGGTCTTAGAGCGCTTGATAAGCGCCATGGATATCGCGGCCCTTTAGAACATCTCAAGCCGGAAGAGATTGAACCTTTTTGCCAAAAAAATAGCGCCGATTTGGAAAAGACGCCGTTGGAACCCGGATTGATTGTTAAAGGGGTTGTCATCGCAACCGATGCTAAAGCCGATGCGGTTGTTATACGAATTGGCAATACCCGGGGCGTTTTGAAAAAAAAAGATATCGGCTGGGCGATGAAATCCGGGATGTCACTCAAGGCAATGTTCAAGATGGGTGACAAGATTCTGGTTAAGATAAAAGCACAACCGGAAAAGTCCAAATCTGAAAAGTCCAAATCTGAAAAAAAAGAGGCCTCCGAAAAATCACCTCCGGAATCTAAAGAAAAAAAATTGGCCTTGACTTTGGAACAAACGCCGGAAGTGCAATCAGCGCTTGTTTGTATTGAGGCCGAAACAGGCCATGTGAATGCGATGGTGGGAGGCCGTGATTTCTCACAGAGTCAGTTCAATCGGGCTGTACAATCCCGTCGGCAGCCGGGATCGGCTTTTAAGCCCTTCATCTATTCGGCCGCCTTGGACAAAGGCCCGACTACGGCGACCGGGGATAAAGGCTATACGTCTGCAACGGAAGTCAGTGACACCGCCGTGGTTTACAAGGCCAAGGGTGCCGATGATTGGAAACCGAAGAACTATGACCGAAAATATCTGGGTCAGATGCTTCTATGGAAAGCATTGGCCAAATCTCGTAATACGGTGACAGTTGCTATTTTACAGGATATTGGCATCGAATACGGCATCAATTATGCCAAAAAATTTGGCTTTACCTCTGATATTGAAAATTATTTATCCTCAGCCTTGGGAACGGCAGGAATTTCTCTGCTTGAGATGACCGCAGCCTATTCGGTATTTGCCAATCTGGGCTATTACATCAAACCGATTTTTATCTCCAAAATTGTAGATCGCGATGGCAAGATGATTGAAGAAGCCGATTATGGTAGAAAAAAAGCCATTGAAAAAAATACCGCTTACGTTATGACACAATTACTCAGAGGGGTTGTCGAACACGGCACCGGCCGACGAGTGCGGGCCTTAAACCGAATAGCCGCGGGTAAAACCGGCACAACCAACAATCTTTTTGATGCTTGGTTTATCGGTTATACACCACGCTATATCACTGGTGTTTGGGTGGGATACGATCAGGAACGTTTCCTGGGACGCAGGGAAACCGGCTCGAAAGCGGCTAGCCCGATCTGGCTGGCTTTTATGCAAACCATCTTGGAAGGCAAACCCAAGATGGACTTCCAGTCTCCCCAAGGCGTTGTGGTCTATAAAATTGATGCCAAAACCGGTTTGTTGCCAATTGCTGAGTCCGAAAAAATAATCAAGTTGTATTTTAAGGAGGGCACCGCCCCCACCGAATATACGCCCAAGCCAGGGGCAATAACCGATTCGGAACAGTTTTTTAAATCTGATATTTAAAGCTATAAATTTCCGCTTTCAGTTTTTCAAAATAGCGATGTGCACAAGCTTCATCTCGCGAAGCTGCATGTAACATTGAAATTGAAGCACCATAGATGTGATGAAACCGAATATTTCAGTGATGATTTTTACCCTCAATGAGGAAACCCATCTCCCGGTTTGCTTATCCTATCTCACATGGTGTGATGATATTATCGTTATCGACTCTTTTAGCACCGACGGAACTGAACTGATTTGTCGTTTAGCCGAAATACGTTTTTTTCAACACCGGTTCGAAGGGTTCGGCAAGCAACGCAATTGGGCCATTGAAAACACGCATCCTAAATACGACTGGATATTGATACTTGACGCCGACGAGCGCACGCCCCCAATGTTAGCTTGCGAGATAATCGATACAATTCGAAATTCACCTGGTGATATTGGTGCGTATTGCCTGAAACGCCGCTTTTATATGTGGGGGAAATGGCTGCGTTACAGCAGTCTGTATCCTTCACGAGTGGTGCGTCTGATTCACAAAAATAAAGTTCGTTACATCAACCGGGGTCATGCCGAAACCCAGGAAGTGAATGGAAAGGTTTTGGAATTAAAACATGATTTGATTGATGAAAATCTGAAAGGCATTGATGAATGGTTTGCGCGTCAAAACCGGTACTCAGCCGAGGAAGCCAAATACGAACTCTTGGACGAATCGCGGTCTTATAGGGGAACTGAGATATTTAGCCGGGACCCGCTGATCCGACGCGCCGCATTGAAATTTTGGACGAAATATATCCCCGGCCGGCCATTATGGTACTTTTTTTATAGCTACATATTCAGATTGGGATTTCTTGATGGGCGCGACGGTTTCGTTTTCTGCATAATGAAAACTGTTTATCAGGCTATGATTATGATAAAAAAATATGATATGCGTCGCGGTCGAATATCCTGATGTCATCCAAAGCATTCTTTATATCTATGTTACGAATTATTTTAGCCGTTTTGATTGGGTTTCCCCTGACCTTATGGGCCATTTTGTATATTTTCCAGGAAAAATTGTTATTCCTGCCACCAGCATCGGATGAAGCGATGATCCGGCGTGTGCGCAGCAAATTTCCCGGATGTGAAATCACTTTGACAACGCCGGATCATGTCAAATTGCATGGATGGTATATCCCCGGCAACACGGTGTCGAAATCTCCGCTGCTTATCTATTTCGGTGGAAACGCTGAGGATATGACCGGCGTATTAGAGGACCCCTTTTTCGATCTGACGCGGTTTCGGCCCTGCGCCTTGTTGTTAGTGAATTATCGCGGTTATGGACAGAGTCAGGGCCAACCCGGTGAAAAACAGTTTTGTAAGGATGCTGTTTTTTTATATGATCATTTTGCCAATCAGGATGAGATTGATAAAGCAGGTGTTATGGTCATGGGACGCAGTCTCGGAACCGGCGTTGCCGTCTACCTGGCATCTCAACGACCGCTCAAAGGCATCATCCTCGTATCGCCTTATGATAGTATTGCCAATGTCGCCCAGGAGCTTTATCCATACATTCCGGTGTCTGTTTTTATCAGACATCCGTTTGACGCCGCTTCCTTAGCCCCTGGTATCAGTATTCCCCTGCTGGCGCTAACCGCCGCGGCGGACTCAACGATCTCTTCGAAACGATCCAGCGCCCTGCTTGCCAAATGGGGCGGCCCCTGCC
Source organism: Desulfobacterales bacterium (assembly GCA_029940345.1). Lineage (GTDB taxonomy): Bacteria > Desulfobacterota > Desulfobacteria > Desulfobacterales > JAUCGF01 > JAUCGF01. The sequence continues at coordinate 180 of JAOZRC010000139.1, read as the reverse complement.
ATCATGTCAGCATTCCTGAAGCGGATCATAATGACCTGAATTATAGCAAGCTTTATTGGGAGAGCATCGGTAATTTTTTACGATTTGAGATGGGGATGAATGTTTCTCAACAATAGTATCTCATACCATTGCCCGCCTGCTTAAATTAAGCTTTGGATAAACAGCCTCAATACCCATCTT
>JAOZRC010000809.1 GCA_029940345.1 Desulfobacterales bacterium | reverse complement strand
ATTAAGGTATTGATCAATTATAAAATCACCAATTATGGCCTTCGCGAGTATAAATTAGATCGTAGGAAAAGTTCAATTTATAAAAAGTCACCGAGATTTTCGGTATTCGGTGTTGGTGACTATACTTTTAAGCCTTGGAAAATTGCCATTTCGGGTCTATACAAAAATATAAAGTTTTCATTTGTCGGTCATTTTAAAGATAAACCCATTGTTTATGATGATACTTGCTATATGTTGGGATTCGATAAAAAAATTGAGGCTTCATTTGTTTATCGCATTCTAACATCTGATATCGCTAAAAAGTTCATAGAATCATTAGTGTTCAAGGATAACAAAAGACCGATAACAGCAACTCTTTTAAATAGAATTAATATTGAGTCTATTTCAAATAAATTGGGGTTGCATAATGAATATAAAAAGCTGTTCACAGACAATAAGCCTAAGCAGTTGTCATTATTTGATAAATAATAGATTGATGTTTTTTAACACCCTGATTTGGATTTACCCTATTAGAATTAGGAAAAAAATGGGAAACTACCTATATGTATCTCGTGCTGAAAACTGGATTGACCGACTCGATAGTAAACAAATATATGAATATGAATATGAATGGCAGAACTAAGTACTTGGACATAAGTTTTCCGGTATTTTACGCACGGCTCAAGGCGGGTTTGCAACCCGCCGCGAGTAATGCTGGAAAATTTTTGGTCAAGTACTTATGTAAAAAAAGATCCTGAATTGAAACCTGTCCCTAGCTGGTTTTCCGGCCGGGGTGAATATTCCTATCCCCACACCACGGCGCAAGTCGTTCGCGGCCTTCAACTGGCGCAGAAAACCGGGGCCGTTCCGCCCGATGTGCTTCAAGAGGGCCTCAACTGGCTGCAATCCCAGTAGAAAAGCTCGTTCCCACGCTTCGCGTGGGAATGCATTCAGGACGCTCCGCGTCCCTTGATATCTCTTGAAGGATATAAGGAAATTTCAAATAAATAAACTACTGCTTTGTCAGAGCTAAAAATTAGGGTTGGATACCCTATAATTCATTGAAAACAAATTGAATTTCAATCATCCAACCCCAAAATTAAGTTTTGACAAAGCACTACCCGCTATGCGTAATGTTGTAGATTACATGAAAAGTGTTTCATGTAATAAATATGAAACACTTTTCATAACAGGGTGGGTGGAGTGTAACGGAACCCACCGTTTATGGAAATGCGGTGGGTTCCGTTACACTCCACCCACCCTACAAAAAAACGTAAATGAACAGATCGAAAAAGTGTTAACTACTTTCGCTGTCTTATGAAAGACGCCAAATAAGGGTTCATAAGAAGGGGATTGGAAAATTTTCCTTATCAGAAGAGGAGTTGTAAGGCACAGTTTGCGTCACTGGCAACGCAAGATGTGAGCTTCGCACGCCGAATGGGGAAAGTTATTTCGCACTCGATCCTGAAACACTTTGTTTGAAATCACTGATATTTCCCAATTCCCGGCATATCAGTTTGCTTTTTTCACGCGCCCAGTTGTCCGCTTCCAAAATGTCTGCGAGTGCCGGTTGAGAGATGTTCGTATGCAGATCAAGCGTTTGGCGGATCACTGTGGCAATGGCGGTGAATGGAATCAGTTTGTTTAGAAACGAATGCACCGCGATTTCATTGGCCGCATTTAGCACGGCCGGTGCGACACCGCCTTGCTTACTTGCTTCAAATGCCATTTTCAGGCATGGGAAGCGCTTTAAATCAGGCTTTTCAAAAGTGAACATTCCGATCTCAGTGAAATCGGGAAGCGGTTGATTCAGCGGTAAACGTTTCGGATAAGATAAAGCATACGCAATCGCCCCTTTCATATCAGGTATCCCAAGTTGCGCAATAACTGAACCATCGCAATAGGCCACCATCGAATGGATAATGCTTTGGGGATGGATCACCACTTCAATCATCTTTTCGCTGACGCCGAAAAGATGTTTGGCTTCGATAAATTCAAGCCCTTTATTCATGAGCGTTGCAGAATCAATTGATATTTTCCGGCCCATTGCCCAATTTGGATGGTTAAGTGCGTCTTCAACGCGAATATCAGCAAAAGTATTCGCAGGTCTTTTGCGGAAGGGGCCGCCTGAACCGGTGAGCAAGATTTTGGACAGTTCGCTTTTGCGGTTATTGGCGATACATTGAAATATGGCGCTATGTTCGCTGTCGATGGGAAGAATCTCAACCCCTTTATCCAAAGCGCGTTGCATGACCAGTTCACCTGCCATCACAAGTGTTTCTTTATTTGCCAAAGCAATCTGCTTGCCCGCATCAATAGCCGCCAATGTTGGTAAAAGCCCTGCCGCTCCCACCATAGCGGCAACGACTGTATCAGCGCCATTGATAGTGGCGGCAGCCTGATAGCCTTCTTTGCCAAATAAAATGTCAATCCCGATCTGTGTCGGCAGCCGGTCTTGCAATTTTTGGGCATATTGTTCATCTGAGACTACGGCCATATCTGGCTTAAATTTATTAATTTGATCAGCTAACAGATCGACATTTACCGCCGCAGTCAATGCTTTTACATTGAACTGTTCGGGAAACATCTCGACAATTTTAAGCGTATTACGACCGATGGAACCGGTTGATCCGAGGATGGCAAGTGTTTTCATTTTTTGGGATTCAAATTTTTTAGAAAACAGTAGGGTGCGTTAGCGAAGCGTAACGCACCGTAATAATGTGGTGT
>JAOZRC010000808.1 GCA_029940345.1 Desulfobacterales bacterium | reverse complement strand
GCGTACACACAACACCGGCTTTATTCAAAAGAAGATCGAAAAATTCCCATGAATCCCTTTGGCCGTCAATCCAGATATAGGGTGAATTAACACCGCCCACGCATTTAAAACCCAGATCAGCAACCGCTTGGCGAATAATCGCCGCATTGTTAAGGTAATAGTCGATCCGCTCCTTCACCTGTGTTTGGCCAGCTTCGGTATAGACCGCGGCGGCGGCTTGCTGCACCGGATAAGACACACTGTTAAATTTGGTGGTGTGACGCCGGTTCCATAAACTGTGCAGAAAATGGCCTTTCCCCTGGGCGTCGAAACCCATGCAGTTTTTCGGCACGACCGTGTAGGCGCAACGCGTTCCGGTGAATCCGGCTGTTTTGGAAAAACTTCTGAATTCGATCGCGACTTCACGCGCACCGTCTGTTTCATAAATCGAATGGGGCAATTGATCATCCCGGATAAAGGCTTCATAAGCGGCGTCAAAAAGAATCAGCGCCCGGTGTTCACGGGCATAATCCACCCATTCTTGCAGTTGCGCCTTGGTGATTGTCGCGCCGGTGGGATTATTGGGAAAACACAGGTAAATCAGATCAACAGGCTCATCCGGCGGATGAGGGATAAAATCATTATCCCAATCGCTTTCCAAATATACAAAGCCATCATAGCGGCCCCCATTAAATAAACCGCTGCGGCCGGCCATCACATTGGTGTCAACATACACCGGGTAAACCGGATCGGGAATCGCTATTTTGATCGCGTCATTAAAAATTTCCTGGATATTGCCTGTATCGCATTTAGCGCCGTCGGAAACAAAAATTTCATCCGATGCTATTGGCTCCGAACACCGTTTAAAGTCATTTTCAGCAATTTTAGTACGCAGGAATTCGTAGCCCTGCTCTGGGCCGTACCCTCTGAAAGAGCTGTCGTGGGCCATTTCATCAATCGCGCGGTGAAACGCCTGGATACAGGCCTGGGGAAGGGCGAACGTGACATCACCGATGCCAAGCTTGATCACTTCAATGTCCGGATTTTGTTGTTGAAACGCCGCCACCTGTTTAGCGATATCACTAAACAGGTAGGATGCTTGTAATTTAAGATAATTTTCGTTAATTCTGATCATGTTTTTTCCTTTGTTTTTATTGTAGAACTCTTCCTTTTATTCCAAAATCAGGTTTATATCAAATAATAAAACACGGGGGCTTAATTTTGTATGGCAACGAATATAAAAAAAACGAGGCCGGGTGTCAATGATGTTTCCCATTTTACCGGTTCGTTTTTCACTTCCGCCAGCAAATCAAATTCCATCTTTCTTTCAATATCACGTTTAAAAGTCGGACGAATACGAACATCCCTGATCTTCAATTCGGTCTTGTCTTTGACGCCGTCAAAATAGACGGACAGGGCAAAACTGCGACGGGCGCGGAAATCGTAGGCCAATTGATATTCGGCCAACAGGCCGCTGACATTGTTGAGCATGCCTTGCAAAGAACGTTTATCTTGCCGTAACAGTATTGGTTAATTTTGCAGACCGAATTTATAAAACTACATCAAATGTCGATTGCCACGCCCTATCCCGGCACCGACGAAAACCGGTGTTGCGGATTATCGGAACCATGTTGTGGGATAAGGATGTGTGCGTGCGACGACTGCGGGAAGCCAGAGAATTTTTTAGTTTTATGCATCAACGTAAGCGTGTTTCCATTCAATAAAACCCCCACACACATCAATTTTCACTCACAGCAATATTTTTTCCTGCTTAAAGCCCAAATTACCAACCACGCCCATAGGACGTGGTTTGATTCCGCCGCCTTGGGAATGGCGTTTATGGAAAATTTTGCCTTTCCCGGGAAGGCGGAAATTCGGTTTTAATTAAATTTTCACTTGAAAAGTGTGGCTCTTCGCGGAACAAATTCGCGAAGATACTGCAGAAACAGACCCGACTGAATCATTGTTATTAAGCGCAGCCGTCCGCATTCAAAACGCATAACTTATTTCCAAAAAAATACGGTCATTGTCCCCGCTATTGTGGAAAAAATACATATCGCCGGACTGATAAAAAACCGCGCCGCCGGTCAGCGTGAAATTGTCGGTGTGATCATAGTCGAGTTGCAGACGTTGGAGCGCGCCGTCCTGACCGCTAAGGCCGAAAAGGGATAGAATGATTTTAAGCTGTAAGGTGTCGTTGCGGAAATCGCGGACAAAACGCAAAACGGATTGAAAAATATCCGCTTGTTGGTTGTCAGGCGGCCGGCTGAGGGCGTCATCATAGTCGGGCAAATGACGGTTGGCGGCTTCGACCGCGATCATCGTTTCGGTAAAACCGGTGTATTCCACCGCAGCCAGAGTGTCCAGCCGCGATTTCTCTTCAGAGATCAGATTGGCGAATTCAAGATTGTGCCACCAGGCCGCCTCACCTTTGAACATCCAGTTGCCCGAGGCAATATTGCCGGCCACACCGCCCATAAACACACGGCTATGCTGCGCCAGTTTGGCGCCGGATGCGTCTGTCTCAATATGGAAGCGGGGATCGAACACCCAGGCGCTGTAAAAAGAGATGTCCCAGCCGCTGAATATTGCGTTCAACGCCAATGCATATTGCTGGTTTTCCAGGGATACGCTCAGGTTTTGTTCGGGCGGCGATGGCGAATCACCGGGGGAAAAATCACTGTTATAAACCGGGTTTTTGGCAAAACGCGGTTCATGGATAACAAT
>JAOZRC010000138.1 GCA_029940345.1 Desulfobacterales bacterium | reverse complement strand
ATTATCACAAATCGGGCGAACACAAGGTTCGCCCCTACATCAGTGCTGATTCCACAGTTGGTAATATTCACAATCGGGCTGCTAAATATGTTCAATTAAAAATAGGTTGTTACAATGTCAGCTTGACGCGTATGCCTTTCAGGGCTTTGATTCTTATTTGTCATTTTTAATCGCACAGGTCGCAATTTTTCAGCATATCAAAATGCGTTGCTATGTTACCATTAAATCCTGATCAATTCAATATACAAAGGTCAAAAGTCTTTCAGTATTTCAGCCGTGCTTACTTTAACATTATGCCAGGCCTGGCGCAACCCCACACGCGCCAAAGCCAGGCGACTCTGGGCTTTAATCAGATCTCGTTGAGCTTCATTAAGCCGCACCAAGGAGCCCTGGCCTGCGGCGTATTCTTTTTCCACCAGATCACGATTTTGTTGAACCAGACTGGCATTGGCACGTTGTAAGCGGAGTTCAGCTTGCCCGGCTTTCAAGCCCGCTAAAGCATCCCTGACTTCCGAGACAACAACGTTCTTGATATTTGTCAGATTTTTTTGCGCTTCTTTTGTTTGCAACCGGGTTTCCGCCAGGCGGGCTTTGTCAGCGCCGCCGGCAAAAAGATTGTAAGAGAGATTGAGCGTTATGGTATCTCCGAAATCATCATAGACCAGGGAAACACTGCTATCACGTTCGCCATCCAGCGCGGCCGTAAGATTTAAGTTGGGATAAAAGCGTGCTCGCGCGGCACCGTACTCGGCTTGGGAACGTTTTAAAGCATATTCGCCCTGGATAACATCGGGCCGGTGTTTCAGCGCATAATGAATCAACGGTTTAGATTCCGGTAAAAAAAGCGCTTTTTCGGTTTCACTTTCAAGTTGGCCCAGCTTGATATTCGGTGGCAATCCGGTTTCGGTTGATACGTCAAAGTCTGTTCCCATTAGGGCCGCCAGCGCATAGATTGCATTCGCATAATTGAATTCCACCTGATTGCGTTCTGAGTAGGCGGCATTGATTTGCACTTTGAAATTCAATACATCGCTGAGAGAGCCGGTCCCGACATTGAGTCGGGCCTTGGCATCGTCGATCTGGCGCTGATTGAATTTTTCATCGGCATCCAAAATGGCTAAATTTTCACGGGCTAATAGACCGCGGTAATACGCCTTGGCCAGGGCCGATGCCAGCAAACGCTGGACATCTTTTTGGGCCTGACGGCTCTCTTTAGCGCCAATACGCGCACTGTCATGGATAAAGCGACGTTCAAAACCGTTGAAAAGCACCCAATTAGCCGTCATTCCGGTTCTATACCGGTTTTCAGGGTTATCTCGGCCAGATTGCAAAATGGCCTGATAGGTATTGTCGGAAAGACGGATACGGCTGGCCGATGCCGTCAGATCAAACCTGGGATAATAGGCCGCGCGGGTCTGATTTACACGTTCCTGAGCTTGCTTAACACGCATTTCAGCGGCTTCCAGGGAGGGGTTGCCAGCAAAGGCAATCCGTTTGGCTGTATCAAGGTCTAACACTTTAATGTTATTCCAATCAATCACTTGAGAGGTTGATTTTTCAGTTTCGGCACCCCAAACTGCGATATCGGGGATTAGCATGATTGCAGTAGTGAATAGTAAAATAGTCAAAGGATGAATCATAATTTTGTTTCTCGTTTTTCGTTCCAGCCGGTCATCATGGTTATTCAGCGGTTCAGATATTTGGTAAAGTCTTACTTACCATGTTTCCTATATAAGAGACATTGAGAAATAGCAAGAATGGAGATATATCCATATCAGAAACATTTTCCGCTCTTGACATTTGCCCCCATTACCCGCACAATCAGACACAGTGACTAAATAACTTACCTGATTGAAATTTCTTAATCTGCATCTTAAAGGCTTAATAATTTAGTTTTAACGCTCTATTTAGGAGATGCCAAATGTCTTTTTTTAAAAAAATGGAAGGGCTTGACCTGTATGTAAAAGAGGGCTACCAACATAAGCTAGGACACTAAATGTAGTCGTAGATTGGGTTGAGGAACGAAAAACCTGACTAATTCAGGCTGATGTCAGGTTTCGTTCCTCAACCCAACCTACGTCTGTCCCGCCTTATGCGGGTAGCCAAATATATTTCATAATCGCTTTGTGCGTGGTTATAAATGGGCAATCAGGCTCCTCGAACGATCTGTTGACAATCAGAAAACTTTATCTGTCAAAATAGCTGATTCCCCAGATTCCCGACAAATAAATGATACCAAAATTTTATAATTTCAATTAGTTATTTGACAACTTGCAACTGACGAGTATTTTATAAACATATGCGTATTTATCACGGAAAAATCATATCATTAGATAAAGATAACCATATCTTCAATTTTTTAATTGAGGATCGGGGACGAATTATCCATTTGGGAGACTCTTTACCTTCAGAATACAAAAAAGATGATATAAATGTGGAATTAGGCAAGCGTGTTTTGCTGCCCTCTTTTGGGGATGGGCATATACATTTTTCGAATTGGGCCTTGATTGCCGTCTCTTATTTTGACGTACGCAAAGCGCAAGATATTCGGGAAATCCAGGTAATTATTCAAAATTACATGGCTCTGAATAAAAAAAAGAGGGCAATTATTGCCTTTGGGGCGTCTAAACATCGCGTTAGGGAAAAACGGCTGATTACCCGGGAAGAACTGGATATGGTCTGTTCCGACAGCCCCTTGATTATTATTTGTTACGATGGGCACTCGGCGATTTGTAATACAAAAATGATTGAAAAGTTTCCCGACAAGGTTAAAAATAACCCCGGGTTTTTCGCAGATACCGGCCATCTGTTTCAGGAGGCCTATTTCGCAGGGACGGATTATGCGACAGCACTGGTTTCTCCGCCAGATATGGTTAAAAGCATCATCAGAGGGTTTGATCTGTTAGCGAAAAAAGGGGTCGGACTCATTCATGCGGCCGAAGGCATCGGTTTTTCCAGGGACATTGATGTGACACTGATGAGTTTGATTGCAAAAGCCCGAACCCGCAAAAATCAATTTCAAACGCGGCTCTTTTTTCAAACCATGGATACAAAGAAAGCGCTCAAACGTAATTTACCGCGTATCGGGGGATGTTTCGCCACAGCGCTTGATGGGTGCTTTGGCACATGTGACGCCGCATTACATGAGCCATACAGCAACGACCCGGATAATACAGGCTATTTTTATCAAAGCGAAGAAAATGTGCTTGAGTTTGCGAAACAAGCCAATCGCGCCGGATTACAGATTGCAATGCATGCCATTGGGGATGCGGCCGTTTCCCGGGCAGTGAACGCGATTGAAGCCGCGCTACGCGATTATCCCCGCGAAGATCACCGGCATACAATCATTCATGCGTGCATGATTCATCCTGGCGACTTAGAAAAAATAGCCGAACTGGGCATCGGGATCACCCTTCAACCCGGATTTTTAATCAGCCCTTTAGAACCTGTGGAATACCTGCAAGACATTCTGGGTTCACGGGTTCTGCAAAGCTCGCCGTTGCAATCGATTTTAAATGCTGGAATCCATCTCAGCGGCGGCTCGGATGCGCCCGTGATTGATCCGGATCCCATTGAAGGAATCTATGGGGCGTGTAATCATCCCTATAATCCGGACCAATCGGTTTCGATTATCGATGCACTGAAAATGTTTACTGCCGAACCAGCCTGGACGACCTTTGACGAAAAAGAGCGTGGGAGTTTGGAAAAAGGGAAAATAGCTGATATGGTAATTCTGAATCAGGACCCCCTGAAACTTGATCCAAAGGATATTCGTTCTTTAAGCGTGGAAAAATTATTTTTACATGGGAAAGAATATCAACCCGGCATGGGGCTCATGGGGATGCTCTGGAATGGTTACGCGGGGAGAAAAGAGAAAATTTAGGGCATCCTTCATTATCCAATTAACACTTTTATTCGGGATTTAACATGTAGGCTGGGTTTCATTCCTCAACCCAGCCTACATGCTCTTTCGACAAAGGAAGCCCTTTTTTGGCATCCTTCATTGGGTATCAAAAGTAGTTTACACATTTTAAGGAGTGCGAAAATTCATTTTCGCACTACCGCGAGCGAAGCAAGCGGCAATACTGCAATTTAACAAGGCATTTGCCGCTCGCTTCGCTTGCGGGCAGGCGAAAAAATTTTCGCACTCCTTTATGAAAATCGAAACTGTTAACCGTCAGATGAAGGATGCCCCTTTTTTAAACTATTATTTTACCCCTGGTGCTGATAACCACTTCCCGAATAGGAATCTTCACACCGGCTTTTTCCATCCCTTTTTGCACAATCATTGGCAAACCGGAACAGCAGGGGACTTCCATAATTACAGAAGTCACACTTTTAATTTGGGCAATGCTGAAAATCTCTGCAAATTTATCAATATAGTTCTGCACATCGTCAAATTTGGGGCATCCCATCATCACCACTTTGCCTTTTAGAAAATCATTGTGAAGCGCCGGATATGCAACGGCGCAGCAATCGGCCAGGATGAGGAGGTCCGCGCCCTTTAAAAATGGCGCTTTGGCAGGTACCAGACGAATTTGGACCGGCCAGTGCGACAAAACCGATTCTCCGCCGCTCATTGTCGTCGGCCGGTTGGCTTGTTCACACGATGTTGCCGGTGTACCAAAACTTTGAATCTGGGTGGAGGGACATCCGCAAGGCATCAACCCGGCTTCAGGCGGAGGGGTGTCTTCTTTGGCCTTGGCCGCAAGAAATATTTCCACAGCTTCTTCATCAAATTCATCCGCTTCCCGCTCAACAATTTTGAGTGCTCCGGTAGGGCATTCACCCAGGCAAGCACCAAGGCCGTCACACAAATTATCGGCCACAACACGCGCTTTGCCATCAATAATCTGAAGCGAGCCTTCGGCACAGGACGGCACACATTCACCGCAACCATCACACAATTCTTCATCAATTTCGATGATTTTTCGTAAAACCTTCATGTTATTCCTCCAGTCCGAATGTTTTTCGGGCTTCCTGACGTCCGCCTGATGTCAAAAAACTTGAATCAATTTTTTTTATAATTTCCGCCGGTTCCGGCGTAGTATCTTTATATTGGTCTTCAAGATTGGCAATCCTGTCAGCATCATAGACAACCTTGAAGTTGGTTGTAGCGTTAGTGTCGGGGTGATGATGTTGGCTGATAATGGCAACCACCTCATCAATTAACTCTTGCTGCGCCTTTAATTTGGTTAAAATGGCCGTTGCAATCGGCGCTCCTTCGGATTCATGGAATTCGGCTGCGGCATCACCGTGTTTGCGAAGCGCTTCCGACATGCCGATATCATGGAGATAAGCGGCTACCAAAATAACAGCAAGATTACCCCTCTCATTTTGCCCGATGCGTTCGGCATGACGCGCTGCACGGGTGGCATGGCTGATACGTTTAAAATCGGTCTTATAATAGCGTTTCATTTCGATTGCCACCCGGTCTTTAAGTAAATTTTGCTGCTGGGCGATGATTTCAGGTGGCAGCGTTCCCAAACACTGTTCGGCATATTGGCAATAGGCGGCGCATCCGAAATCCAGCTTGGGATTGGCGAAGCGATGGCCGCATTTGTCACATCTGCGCGCCGTATCGTCTTTGAAAAATTCCACAGTATGGCCGCATTCGGGGCATTTGGCATCGTAAATCGCTCCCGGTTTCCAATATTGCGTATCTTGACCCGGACATTGCATGGTTGCTCCTCTAATCTGGTAATTGATAAAATTTAATATATATGCTTTCTGTTATCGGTAGGGTGGGCATCGCCGGAGACAAATTTTGTATACAGCGTCAATCTTTGTCGGCGATGCCCACCACTTTATTCAAAACCGGTGGGCAAAGGTGGTTTTCTTTAATGAAGTTTATTGATTTGCATTTTTATCAGCTATTAATCAGGTGAGTGGCAAAACCTTGCCCACCCTACATCTGATAACAACCGCATAGGTCAAGAAAGTTTGACAAATACGCTTGCTATCAGATGTAGATCCCATGAAAAGCACTTTCATGGAATCTACTACACAGTTTGAAAAAAGAAGGTTGATAATTGCTTAGAACTATGCCGCGTTCATCATCGCTTCAATATCACCATCAACCGTATCAATCGCTTTGATGTCAAAATTTTCAATCAAAACATTAAGTACTGTCGGAGATAAGAAAGCCGGCACCGTTGGTCCTAAGCGAATGCCTTTGACGCCCAAGTGCAACAACGCCAGAAGCACGGCCACAGCTTTTTGCTCATACCAGCCAATATCAAAAGAGAGCGGCAGTTTATTAATGTCATCCAACTCAAATACCTCTTGCAATTTAAGCGCAATCACCGCCAAAGAGTAACAATCGTTGCACTGTCCGGCATCAAGCACCCGTGGGATTCCGCCAATATCGCCCAGTTCCAGTTTATTGTAACGGTACTTGGCGCATCCGGCCGTTAAAATGATTGTATCCTTGGGGAGTTTTTCGGCGACTTCGGTAAAATAGGAGCGCGCTTTCTGACGGCCATCGCATCCGGCCATGACAATAAAGCGTTTAATGGCTCCTGATTTAACGGCCTCAACCACTTTGTCGGCCAAAGCCAGCACCTGGTTATGGGCAAAGCCGCCCACGATTTTGCCGGTTTCGATCTCGGTGGGTGGGTCGCATGTCTTAGCCAGTTCGATAATATCGGAAAAATCTTTGGCACCGTCTTCAGGACGGTCGGCGATATGCTTAACACCGGTGTAACCCACGTTGCCAGTGGTGAAAATACGATCTTTGTAAGCGTCTTTCACTTTGATGATACAATTGGTGGTCATCAGAATGGGGCCATTGAAAGATGCAAACTCAGACTGCTGTTTATGCCAGGCATTGCCGTAATTGCCGACAAGATGGTCATATTTTTTAAATGCCGGGTAATAATTCGTGGGAAGCATCTCACCGTGGGTGTAAACATCCACACCCGTTCCTTGAGTTTGCTTTAGCAGTTCATCCATATCTTTCAGATCGTGTCCAGAAATCAGAATGCCGGGGTTTGAACCGACGCCGATATTGACCTCGGTGATTTCGGGATGACCATAAGTGGATGTGTTGGCTTCATCCAACAGCGCCATCGTCGTAACCGCGGTTTCACCGCATTTCAGCACCAAGGCGACCATCTCGTCAACGGACAGATCTTTGGTTGTTGATGCCATCGCTTCCATCATAAACGCAAAAATTTCATCTTTTTTATAGCCCAAAACTGCAGCATGATCCGCATACGCGGCCACACCTTTCAGACCAATAATCAGAAGCTCGCGTAAAGAGCGCACATCTTCATTTTCCGTGGCCAGAACGCCGACTGTTTTCGCTTTTTCAGCAAAAGCAGCCATATCGCCTGTCCAAGCAGCGGCATCTGGAAGCGCCTCGGCGAATGCAGCGCCATTTTTTTCCTGGTAAGCCGCTTCAAATTTAGATTTGATATCATCGCGCACCTGGAACGCCTCTTGGATTAAGGCATTAAAGCGTTCAGGGTCAAAGTTCGCGTTCGTAATGGTTGTAAACAATCCTTTACATAGAAAATCACCGGGTTCCGTAACGGATACACCGAGTTCATCAGCCTTTTCACCGTAAACGGCAATCCCTTTCATCACATGGATTAAAAGGTCTTGCAGATTGGCGGTTCCTTCATCTTTGCCGCAAACACCTTTTACTGTACAGCCAGTGTTTTTAGCAGTTTCCTGACATTGAAAACAAAACATCGCGGGTTTCCTTTCTTCTTCGTTTACCGGTAGATTGACAGATTCCGGTTGTGGTGGTTGATTTTGCTCTTCGGCTCCTCCGAAAAGAGTTTTAAAAAAACTTGCAATACCCATAAGATTTAAATCCCCATTGAATAACGTTGTCGCTTGCGTCCTTTTTTAAAATGTTATTTATATCACTTTCAAAGGCTTTGCCTTGACTTAGGTCAAGAAAATAGATAAAATTTAAAAAAAGGACAGATAATGAAAAATATTTTGAGCATCATTGCCAAAACGCCTTTGTTCAAAGGTCTCCCGGAAAATCAGCTTGAAGAAATAAAGCGGATAACCGTCATACGCCAATATAATAAAGGTGAAGTCATCTTTTTTGAAGGGGACGAAGGCAACGGCTTTTATATTGTCGCCCATGGCCAAGTGAAAGTGTTTAAGCTCTCATTAGATGGCAAAGAGCATATTCTTCACATCTTAGGCCCGGGCGAGCCGTTCGGTGAAGCGCCGGTCTTTAGCGGCCGGCCGTTTCCGGCTAACGCTATGGCGCTGGTTAAAAGCCGTCTTTTATTTCTGCCGCGCGACGCCTTTATTAAACTGATAACGACCAATCCGTCTTTAAGTCTAAACATGTTTGCTATCCTGTCAATGCGTCTGCGTGAATTTACGGTGCAGATTGAAAACCTTTCCTTAAAAGAGGTGCCGGGACGCGTGGCCTCTTATCTGCTCTATCAGTCCGATGAACAGGGACATCATGACTTTGTCGATCTGCGTATCTCCAAAAAACAACTGGCTTCCATGCTGGGAGCGACTCCGGAGACACTATCGCGTATGTTTGCGAAAATGAGCGATCAAGGCCTGATTGAGGTCGAAGGACGCCGGATTCGGATTTTGGATCGTCAGAAGCTCACAACCGTTTGAACTATCAATTCGGAAACGATGCAATAACAAGGAACTGATCGGATGAAATGGACGCAGGAAGCTGAAACGGCAATCAAAAGGGTTCCCTTTTTTGTCAGAAAAAAAGTGCGCGCGCGGGTTGAAAAAGAAGCCTTGGCGGAAGGTAAAAACAGGGTTGACTTAGAGGAAGTCAAGGCGACGCGTAAGCGTTTTCTGGCCAACTCGAATTCGGAAATCAAGGGGTGGCAACTTGACACCTGTTTCAGTTCAGGCGAATGTCCCAACAGGGCCGTCAGCCAGAAACGGCTGTTAGAAAAAATTGAAGCACTTTTAAAACAAGCCGATCTGCTTGCTTTCTTAAAAGCAAATGTAACCGGAAAGCTTAAATTCCACCATGAATTTCGCATCGGTTTAGCGGAATGCCCCAATGCCTGTTCCCAGCCGCAGATTAAAGATATTGGCATTATCGGAGCCTGTTCACCATTGCTAACCGATGAGCCTTGCACATGCTGTGAAGCTTGCGTCGATGTATGCAAAGAAAATGCCATCCGGATAGATCATGAACAGGAGAAACCGTTGATTGATTCAGACCTGTGTCTGGGATGTGGGCAATGTATCAACGTATGTCCCACGGGAACGCTGATCGCCGGTAAAAAAGGATTCAGAATCCAACTCGGCGGTAAGCTTGGCCGCCATCCGCAGTTGGCCAGGGAACTTCCCGGTGTTTTCAGTGAAGAAGATACATTAACAATCATCAAAGCCTGCATTCGCTTTTACAAGCAAAATAGCAAACAAGGCCAGCGTTTTGCCAATATTTTTAAAGCGAATGATTTTAAAGCGTTTGTACAAAATCAGAAGCAATTATAAATCTTTATAGAGGAATCTGACATGCAAAATGAAAGGCATATTATCACCATGTTGGTGGAAAATGAACCCGGTGTTACAGCCAGGGTTTCAGGGTTGTTTGCCAGTCGGTGTTACAACATTGAGACGATCTGCGGCGCTCCCACTGCGGACCCGCAAGTATCACGAATTACAATAACGACGCAAACCAATCCTGAACAGTTGGAGCAGATTATCAAACAGGTAAGGCGGCTGATTAACGTGATCAAAGTCAGGGATATGACCGGGCAAGAAGCCGTCAAGCGCGAAATAGCAATGATCTGCGTAAAAGCCCGGGAATCGGATCGCCTCGAAATCAATCGAATTGTTGAAACGTTCCGAGGAAGGATTGTTGACACCGGAGCCACCCATTACATTATTGAAGCAACCGGTGGGCAGGAAAAAATAGACGCTCTGATTCGGCTTTTGGAGCCAATGGGAATCAAAAAGGTGGCCCGCTCAGGTGTGTTGGCGTTGTACCGCGAGCCGAATTAATTCGATATTTGTTTACTCCTGCTCTTAGGCTCTGCCCTCATCGTTATACACATCTATGGTTAAAACTTACAATTTGTGTGTGCAAAATAGCACAGCGGAAAAAAAAACCTGAAAGGGCCTGCCAGGGTCCGCACATATCGTGAGTTCAGCCCTGAAAGGGCGAGCTAGTGTGAAAAAGGCCGAGATAACTGCCGCTAGCACGCCCTTTCAGGGCTGATACCAAAATATTCATCTGACCCAGGGCGATGCCCTGGGCTTTAGAAGCACGCG
>JAOZRC010000807.1 GCA_029940345.1 Desulfobacterales bacterium | reverse complement strand
TAACGGAGGACTTTGATATTTGAGTATACGACTTTTAACCTATTATATATGTCAGATAATCACGAATAGTTCAGGACAATCATAATGATTGTCGCTGGTTTGACAGGCGGAATTGCAACAGGCAAGTCTACTGTGGCGGCTTTTTTCCGTGTCGCCGGAGCAATTATCATTGACGCAGACGCCATTGCGTACGCTGTTGTCCGCAGAGGACACCCGGCCTGGCAAGATATTGTAGATCATTTTGGCAGGAAAGCGTTGTTGCCTGACGGTGAACTTGATCGGAAATATATTGGCGAAATTATTTTCAATGATTCATCTCAGAAGCGAATTCTAAACGACATCGTTCATCCGTATGTCTTTCAAGAAATGGAGTCTCGTCAGGAAGAGATTGCACAACTGACACCGAATGCGGTCGTTATTCTTGATGTCCCGTTATTAATAGAAACCGGTGTTGATCGGGAGATGGCCCAAGTGATTGTCGTCTATGCACCGGAACAATTGCAAATTCAGCGGTTAATAAAGCGGGACAAGCTTTCTGAAACAGAAGCAATCACTCGGATACGTGCTCAGATGCCCATTGAAGAGAAAAAACGACGCGCCCATCTGGTGATTGACAATAGCAAAAGCCTGGCGGACACCAAGGAGCAGACTATGGCGATCTGGCATGAATTAAACGCTCAACAAAGATAAATTCCAAAAGGCTGAACCGAGATGACGGAAGATAGCATTACCTTTTATATGCGTTCAAAAATTTGGATTGAAGATCAAAACGGGAAAGTCGTTTTCGGCCTTGGACGATACCGGATTCTGGATGCAGTAGAGCGCCTCGGTTCACTGCAGGCCGCCGCCAAGGAATTGAAAATGAGTTACCGGGCAATATGGGGTCGAATAACGGCAACCGAAAAACGAATCGGAAAACCGTTGCTTATTAAAGACAGTCAGGGCTCTCGGCTTACACCGCTGGCTGAAGCGCTCTTAAAACAATTTCGCAGGATACGGGTTATTGTGGAGTCTGAAGCGAATGATGCGTTTGATGATTTAATGGCAGCGCATTTGGACGGATGAACATTTATCGAATTGAAATTTATGACGAAATAAAATTGATTTACCCCTTTTTTGAAATGCGCTCATTACCAACCATACCATCGCGCTCTTGACAATTCAAAGGCTTTCATTACCTGGGGACCTCCGCGCATCAAAAGACCCGGACTTGTGAAAAGGATTGCGAGTCCCGTTCGTCCTTTCTGTATGGTTGAGAATGTTTCCACATTATCCGGCATGTAGCGAGCCAACATGTTCAACTGGGATTCGGTAAAACTGTTTAAAAAGCGGCGTCCCTTGAGAAGCGCGTCATAATTGGGGAAATGCTGTTTCCACAGACTTTGATAGCAAGAAAAAGACTTTGAGCTGAAATCATTGTTTTTCAACGCATTAATAGCAACAGACGCCGCCAAACAACCGGATTTTAAAGCCAAATGAGTGCCGCCTTTGAAAATCGGACTGGTGAATCCTGCGGCATCGCCAATAATCAAAAGTCGGTTGGCAAACGTAGCAGCCAGCGGGCCGGAAACAGGAATACGACCGCCGCAAGTACGGGTTATCCTGAACTTTTTGACGCCCAACTGGGAGATAAAACGGTTCAATTTCTCTTTGAGCCCCGATGGATGGGATGTAATTAACCCGACATTGGCACATCTTTTGTCCTTGGGAATTACCCACAAGTATCCATCTGGCGCGAGATGAGGCCATAGATAAAAATCAAGCCAGCTATCCGAGTCAATTCCTTCCACTGTATATTGCAAACCCACGATGGTTTTGTAAGGGGAATTCAGTCGCAGACGTTTGTTAACAACAGAATGCACACCGGAAGCGTCAATAACTATCTTGGCGCAATAGCAATCCCCACTCCTCATGCCAAGCTCCCACCGGTCATCTTTGCATTTGAGATTGCAGACTTCATTGTTCAGGCGAATCAGGCATCCTTTTTGAAACGCTTTGTGCGCTAGCCATTGTTCAAACTTGTCCTTATTCAGTACATATCCGCTTTCGATAATCTTACGAGCCGAATCGTCAGGAAAGATCAGCCGCACGCCCCGCACCCGTTTGGCAATCACCTCGGCGGGAAGGTCTAAGCCGGTGTTTTGAACAGCAGCCGCAGACAGGCACTCGCCGCAATGCACCGGCAGCCCCACGGCCTTTTTCTTATCAAGAATTATTGTTGCCAGACTGTTTTGGGCGCACTCCCATGCTGCACGCAATCCTCCCGGCCCGGCGCCGATGATGCAGACGTCATAAGTCATCGTTCGCATATCAATACCATGCTTAACCAAGTTGCTTTTCCGCTTTTTTTATGCCAAGTGAATTTAAGTTTTCACATATACCTATAATTATGCATATTATCAAGATATGAAAAAGGGATTATGTTAATATGAATATGGGAGTGCGAACGTACATATTATTTTCTGGGAATTCCCTTAGAGTAAAACCTATAATAAAGTCCTGATTCGTTACAAAGATTGACAAGATAATATTGACATTGCTGAAAATAGAATTATGTAGCTAAAGTTGTTTTGACACAGTGACAATTGATACAATAAATGGGTGAGGCTAAAACAGGCGAGGCAGCGATTTAGTTTGCCTTTATTTTACAACAATATAAGGATAAATAAAATGGATTTCGAATGTATCATTTATGAAAAAGACCAAGG
>JAOZRC010000137.1:705-10259 GCA_029940345.1 Desulfobacterales bacterium | reverse complement strand
TTCAGCACTCCCCATGAAAGTGTAAACCACTTTTGGGTTATTATGAAGGATGCCAGTTATGACATGCTAAAGCCTGCCCTATCTTTCGGAAAATCCAAAATAAGATAATTTAACATCCTGCTTTAATTTCAAAAATCAGCCAATAAGTTTTAATCGCCAAATTGCACGCTGCAAAGCGGCTTCGGCCCGAATAATACTTAAATCATCTCGTTTAGCTTGTTCAAGGCGTTCTTGAGCGCGTTTCAGCGCGGCTTCAGCGCGCTCTTTATCAATATCTCGTTTCCTTTCAGCCGATTCAGCCAAAACGGTAACCTTATCAGGAAGGGCTTCAGCAAAACCACCACTGACAAAGACAAACCGGTCATTACCTTTTTCATCGGTGTATCGAATGGCACCTGTTTTAAGGGTTGACAAGAAAGGGGTATGTCCGCTCAGAATACCAAATTCGCCTAAATTGCCTGGTGCAACAACAATTTGCGCATTTTCATTGACAACCATTTTCTCTGGTGTGACAACTTCGAACTTAATATTTTCAGCCATAATTTTAGCCTCATACTTGGGTTATGCGCTCGCCATTTCCTTAGCACGTTCAATAACTTCTTCAATTCCACCAGCCATATAGAAAGCTTGTTCGGGAAGGTCGTCATGTTCGCCTTCACAAATTGATTTAAAGGCCTTCACGGTGTCTTCAATTTTCACATATTTACCGGGTTTACCTGTAAAAGCCTCAGCAACATGGAAAGGCTGGGATAGGAATCGCTGAATCTTACGCGCCCTGGAAACGATCACTTTATCTTCATCGGAAAGTTCATCAATTCCTAAAATCGCAATAATATCTTGCAATTCTTTATATTTTTGAAGCATATTCTGAACACTTCGTGAAACAGCATAGTGTTCTTCGCCGATATATGCGGCATCAAGAATTCGCGAAGTGGAATCCAGTGGGTCAACAGCCGGATAAATTCCAAGTTCAACGATCTGTCGTGACAACACCACCGTACCATCAAGATGTGCGAATGTCGTAGCAGGAGCCGGGTCGGTCAAGTCATCGGCAGGCACATATACACACTGCACCGCAGTAATGGAACCTTTATGCGTCGAGGTAATTCTTTCTTGCAATTCACCCAAGTCAACAGCCAAGGTCGGTTGATAACCAACCGCAGAAGGCATTCGTCCTAACAGGGCCGACACTTCTGATCCGGCTTGTGTAAAGCGGAAAATGTTATCAATAAAAATCAAGACGTCCTGCCCCTCTTCATCGCGGTAGTATTCCGCCGCTGTCAGCGCTGATAAGGCCACACGCGCACGAGCGCCTGGCGGTTCAGTCATTTGACCGTAAATAAGCGCAGCTTTTGGTAATACACCGGCATCTTTCATTTCGTGGTAAAGGTCATTGCCTTCACGGGTGCGTTCGCCCACACCGGCGAATACAGAAATACCACCGTGTTGCATCGCAATGTTATTTACCATTTCCATCATAATAACGGTCTTACCAACACCAGCGCCGCCAAATAGCCCCATTTTACCACCACGGGGAAAGGGAACTAAAAGATCGATAACTTTAATTCCGGTTTCAAGAACACGCACGGTCGTGTCCTGTTCGGTGAATTTAGGCGCTTCACGATGTATCGGAAGCATTTTTTCCTGGCTAACCGGGCCCAAACCGTCAACCGGACGACCAACGACATTAAGTACGCGTCCAAGCCCAGCTTCACCGACTGGCATCATAATGGGCTTGCCCGTATCTTTAACAGTCATTCCTCTTACCAATCCGTCAGTTACGTCCATTGCAATAGCCCGAACCACATTATCACCAAGGTGCTGGGCAACTTCGACAACCAAATTTCCTTCTTCATCATTAATTGTCGGATTGGTTATTAAAAGTGCCGTCAAAATTGTTGGTAATTTACCTTGTTCAAATTCAACATCAACGACAGGTCCTAAAACCTGTGTGATTTTACCAATATTATCTCCCATTAACAGACCTCCTTCTGTATGGCATAGTATTCCGATATTGATTTTACCATTTAATTCATGCAAAGCGGAGTTTACACTCCTCTATTTTGGAAAACCAAAATCAGATCAGTATATTTTTACGATTTACCCTTTAAGCGCTTCCGCCCCTCCGACGATATCCATCAAATCGGCGGTAATACCTGCCTGTCTCGCTTTATTATAAACAAGGGTAAGATTATCGATCATATCATCGCACGCTTTGGTAGCATTGTCCATCGCCGCCATACGCGCCGCATGCTCACTAGTAGACGTTTCCAACAGCGCACTGAACAATTGAACAAATACACTTTGAGGCAGCATATCGCCCAATAGTTCGTCGGCCGAAGGTTCACAAATATGTTCCGCCAGATATGGTTTTTCTTCCATCCCATCGTCTTCAACTTCGATTGGCGGTATCGGTAAGATTTGCTTTAACACTGGCGTTTGCCGCGCCATGCTAACAAATTCGGAATAGACGAGATAGACTTCATCGTAAGCACCTTCAAGGAACTTATCAATAACATTGCGTCCTGTATTGGATGCGACATTGAATCCGAATTGTCCGCCAACCACGCCGAGTTGCTCTTCAATAATCGTATATTTTTTCTTCCAACAAAAGTCACGTCCTTTTTTACCAAAATTGGTGAAAGAAAAGGATATATTATCATCTGCTCTTTCTTCCAAAAATTTAGCTGCTTTATTCGCTATATTGATATTGAAGCCGCCGCACAACCCCCTGTCAGAAGTGCATACAATAATATGAACATTTTTAACTTCATCACGCGGTATTAACAGATCATTTGCATCTTCACCTGATTTGGAAGCCAAACTGCCTAAAACCTCTTCAAACTTATCCGCAAACGGGCGAAATCCTTCCATTTTTGATTGCGCTCCGCGCAACCTGGAAGTCGCCACCATATTCATGGCTTTCGTTATCTTCTGGGTTTTTTTCACTGCTTGGATTTTATTTTGGACTTCTTTTAGCGTCGCCATAAAATTGCCTTTTAAACCTTATAAGTATGGTGATGCGCATCGCTTCAATCCGCCCATATCGTATACATACTAAATCGTATACATACAGACTGATGCGCAACACGGACTTTTGTTAATTTATCGTGTCTTTGAACTCTTCATCATAGGCGTTTAAAGCATCCGTCATCAGTTTATCCAACTCGTCATCAATCGCTTGTTTCGCATCGAGTTCCTTAAATACTTGCGGATACCGTTCCTCAATAAATGGGTACAATCCGGTCTCATACTTTCCAACTACATCCACCGGATATTTATCTAAAAAACCGTGAGTGCCAGCATAAAGCATTGTGACCTGATTTTCCATGGAGAGCGGTTTATATTGTGGCTGCTTTAACAGTTCCACCATTCGAGCACCTCGTGTTAACTGCTTTTGAGTAGCAGTATCGAGATCGCTCCCGAATGCGGCAAATGCTTCAAGTTCACGATATTGAGCGAGATCAAGCCGCAATGTACCGGCCACTTGTTTCATCGCCTTCACCTGAGCGGAACCACCCACGCGGGAAACCGACAAACCGACATTAATCGATGGTCGTACACCGGAAAAAAACAGGGCCGGTTCCAGATAAATTTGTCCATCGGTGATTGAAATTACGTTGGTCGGAATATATGCCGAAACGTCACCGGCCTGAGTTTCAATAATAGGTAAGGCGGTGAGTGAACCGGCACCTTTTTCATCATTCAGTTTAGCCGAACGTTCAAGCAGGCGGGAGTGATTATAGAAAATATCGCCAGGATAGGCTTCACGTCCGGGCGGACGCCTTAAAAGCAATGAAACCTGGCGGTAAGCAGCGGCTTGTTTGGACAGATCGTCAAACACAATCAGCGCATGTCTCTTACTATCGCGAAAATATTCACCCATCGCACAACCGGCGTAAGGAGCGATATATTGAAGCGTTGCCGGGTCACTGGCGCAGGCAGCAACAACTGTTGTATATTCCATGGCCCCATGTTTTTCAAATACCGAAACCACTTGAGCAACAGATGATTTCTTCTGACCACAAGCGACATAAACACAAAAAACGTCTTTGCCCTTCTGGTTGATAATCGCGTCTACGCCAACAGCGGTTTTCCCAATTTGGCGGTCGCCAATGATCAACTCACGCTGGCCTCTGCCCACCGGCGTCATGGCATCAATCGCTTTAAGGCCAGTGTACATGGGTTCATGAACACTTTTGCGATCAATAACGCCTGGGGCGACCATTTCAACGCGCCTGAACTCTTTGGCATCAATAGGTCCTTTGCCATCCAGAGGCTCACCCACGGCCGAAACCACGCGACCCAAGACTTCTTCGCCGACCGGAACCTGAGCGATACGTTTGGTTCGTTTGACTATATCGCCCTCCTTAATATGGGTATCTTCACCCATGATGGCCACGCCGACATTGTCTTCTTCAAGGTTCAGCACCAGTCCGAGGATGCCACCCGTAAATTCGACCAACTCCATTGCCATGACTTTTTCAAGACCATACACCCTGGCAATACCATCACCAACGGACAAAACAGTTCCGGTCTCGCTTAATTCGACCTTTTTATCGTAATCCGTAATCTGTTCTTTAATAATTTGACTAATTTCTTCAGCTCTTAATTCCATTAGACACTCTCACCCCTTTTTAATGATTCCCTCATATTGAGTAATTGTGTTTTGATGCTACCATCCAAAACAAGATCACCGATTCTGGAAACAATACCTCCGATAAGACTCGGGTCCTGGTCCACTTCCAATTTGATTTCTTTTCCTGTCATTTTAGACAGGGCTTTACGAATTTGATCAATCGTAGCAGGCGTCAGATCGGATGCCGATACGATACTCGCTCGAGCAATACCTTTTAATTCATCAGCCAATTTTTGATAAAAATCATTAACGTTGCCAAGAAATCCGATTCGTCCCTTATCAAAGATCAGGGAAAGAAAGGATTTCATCACGATTGACAATTCAAGTTTTTCAATAAGCTTTTGCAAAACGCGTTTTCGATCAGCGGCGTCATAGAGGGGATTTTCCAACGTTTGTTTCAGTGTCAGATTATCGGTAACCATTGCTGCGAAACCATTCAACTCCTCCCGGTAAGCATCCGCCTGTCCATTCTCCTTACCAATAAGCAAAAGCGCTTTAGCGTATCTTCGCGCTACAGCTAAATTTTTCACTATGCCACCACCTTATTCAAATAGAAGTTGATCAATTTATCTTGATCGTCTTCTGTAATTTTATCAGTTATCACTTCTTCAGCCCTGGCAAAAGCCTGTGCAAGAGCATCCTCTTTCAGCTTCTTTTTAGCCAGTTCAAATTCATATTCGACATTGCGGCTGGCTTGTTCTTCCAGCTTTGCAGCCTCAGATTCGGCTTCTTTCAATATTCGGGCCTGGGCATCTTTTCCCTGCTCAATATATTGTGAAATTATATTTTCAGCTTCACCTTCCAAGCCTGTCAATTTCTTTTCATATTCCGCCAATTCGGTTTCCGTTTCCTTTTGCTTCTCTTCCAGCCCTACCAATTGCTCTTTGATCCCTTTAATCCTGGAGCCAAGCGCATTCGCCACCGGTTTGCGTAAAAGCAGAAACAAGCCAATAAATAAAACGGCGAAATTATAGACACGATACGTGTCCGTATCCACCCATCCTTTTGGCCCAGCTCCATGTTCTTCACCACCACCGCCAGATGCATAGACCGGAGTAGTGATAAAGACAAAAAGCACCGCTGCCAACAGTATCAAACCGGGTCGTATCCATTCGGGGCGGCGGACACAGATTTTATTCCTCAAATTCAACATTAAACGGCCCTCCCCAGTATTTTTTGGCAAATCGCCTTTGAATACAAATCCGCTTCTTTTTGAAGTTCTTTCCGAACACTCTGCGCTTCACGACTTATCTTTGCGCGAACTTCCTGAAGCTCCGCCAGCGCTTTTTTATTAATCTCAGAGACGATCCGTTTTTCTTCATCCGAAGCCTCCGCTTTGAGCGCATCCCTCTCCTTAACACCTTCTGAGCGAGCATCCTTTATTCCGGATAGAAAAGCAGCTTCTTTTTCCTGAACGCTTTCTTTATTTTCGCTGATCGCCACTTCAAAGTCTGCAATTTTTCCCTTACGCTCTTGCAGCACTCCGCGTATGGGTTTGTACAACACCTTGTTCAGCACCCATACCAACAATAAAAAATTGAAGATCTGTAATCCTAATGTCCAATCAACACTTACCATAGACACCCTCCTCTTCCTTAATATTTATTTCAATGACTATATTTTAGCAACATCAACCGGCTGATTAAGACCGCGATGTTTTTCAAACAGTATCGTTATTTAGGCTGCCAACTAATCAGGTTCGTTTCCGCTCGTTATAAGTTTATTTTATTGGATTATTGGTCTATATTAACAATGAGCCATCCAATTAATAGGTTTTGGAATGATTTACTTTGCAATAGCCAGTCAACAGTTACTACATATAAAAAGAACTGAAAACGCGGAACCCTTTAAATTATCCAATATCCTACACCACATAACGACTTGAACGGCTTATAGCATCAACATTTTAAAATTGTCAAAGTATTTTTAAAAAATCTTTTTGCTCTTCTTTTCTTTCCCCGGAGGCAATAGTTTCTCGGCATCTTTTTCCTGTCCTGATGTAATTTGCGGGATTTTCATCGAACAATTTCCAATAAACACCACACCGGATTCAATGGACACCACCGGTGATTGAATATCGCCGATAACACGTGCCGGCGGATAAATCTCAATTCGTTCGGTGGCGACGACCGTACCTTTCACCTGTCCCATTATCACAACAACGGCAGCATTGACATCAGCTTTCATATCACCCATTTCTCCGACAATCACCGTGCCGCCATTCCCACTAAGTTTACCTTTCAGTTTCCCATCAATTCGAATCGTATTTGAAAATGTAATCGTCCCTTCGATACTTACACCGGCTTCAATAAAGGTGGAAATCGAAGCCGTCTTTTTCCCTTTTCGCATAATATATTCCTTTCCTTTGTGGTTTCATTGTGGACACTATTCGAAGTTACTTTATCATATAGCGCCGCATACTGATATTCATAAGTAAACCAATGCCAATCATATTGGTAAGCATTGATGAACCGCCATAACTGATAAACGGCAGCGGCATTCCCACCACCGGCATCAACCCCATCACCATACCGATATTAATAAACACTTGCCAAAAAATCATGGCGGTAATGCCGACAGCAAGAAGAATACCGAATGAGTTACGACAGTTATGGGCAATGTTCAAGCCCCACACAATCAGAAAAAGCAAAAACACAAGCAAAAGAGACGCACCAACCAGTCCCCACTCTTCCGCCAGCACCGAAAAAATGAAATCCGTATGCTGTTCCGGAAGAAAAGAAAGTGCATTTTGAGTGCCTTGTAAATAGCCTTTACCTGTTATCATGCCGGAGCCAATGGCAATTTTGGATTGAATAATGTGATAACCGGCACCTAGTGAATCGCGTTCCGGATTTAAAAATGTCAATATTCTTTGTTTTTGGTAGGGTTTTAGCACTGACCATACCATCGGAATAGCAACCGTAATGCCAACGATAATTAAAACCAGCGTTTTTTTTTCAATTTTTTGGTAAAGCGTCATGGAAGCGGCAATCAAAGCAATCACCATTGCAGTACCTAGATCCGGCTGGATCGTAATCAAACAGAACGGAACCAAGAGCAAAACAGCCGGTGTCACAAGTTCCGCTAAAGATAAGCCCCGTGGATTGGTTGTTTTTGAATACCAATGCGCAAGCACGATAATCACGGCAATTTTAACCAGTTCGGACGGTTGTAAAGAAACAGGACCCAGGATCAGCCAGCGCTGCGAACCGGCAATCGTTCGGCCAAATACCAAAACACTGACTAACAAGGCGTTACAAATCCCATAAATCCAATACGCCCACCGGTCTAGCTGGCGGTAGTGAAATAAAAACACAATCATTGCCGCCAAAAATCCGACGCCGTACCAGACAACCTGTTTCCAAAAAATAACTTTTTGTTGTAACGCACCTGCCATAACCGCACTATAAATCGTCATCAAACCCAAAACGCTCAAAATCAAAACCAACGTCAGCAATACCCAATCAAAATATTTTATCAGACGTCGATCAATCATTGCCGTAAAAACCCGACTTGTTTGAAATACAGAAACCAAAATCTTTGGATGATAAGGAAGTGGGAATCAACAGTTAATGGGGAAGTCGCAAGCATAGGTATTTCATCAAATGTAATCATCAAAACGATTCTTGAAGATAAGCTTTGATCAGTTCACTGGCAATGGGGGCTGCGGCGCTCGATCCGTGTTCGCCGTGTTCAACCATCACGGCAACGGCAATCTTAGGATTTTCCATCGGGGCATACGCCACGAACCAGGCATGTGCTTTCAAGTGATCGGGCAGGTCATCACTGTAGTCGCTTCCTTTTTGCCGGCTAAATACTTGCGCCGTTCCGGTTTTCCCCACCATCTCAATACCTTTTATTTTATAGCGTCGGGCAGTTCCTCTTGAACCGTTGACAACATCCCAAAGTCCTTGGCGTACAATTGCCAAATTTTCCGCGCTGCCAGGCAAGTGATCAACAACTATTTTTTCAAATTTTTTTACAATTTTACCTTCGGCGGTTCTGATTTCAGAAACGATCAGCGGTTTATAACGCGTGCCCCCGTTGGCAACCGTTGCCATAAAAACTGCCATCTGTAATGGCGTGGTCTGGTTATAGCCCTGTCCGATAGCGATAGACAGTGTCTCGCCCCGATGCCATTTATCACCGGTCACTTTTTTTTTCCAAGCCGCTGTGGGAATCAGGCCGGATGATTCGTGATCCAAGTCGATTCCGGTGCGTGCGCCCAGTCCGCCGGCTTTGGCATATTTGGCAATACGATCAACTCCGAGCTTCAATCCGACTTGATAAAAAAAGACGTCACAAGATTGCTCGATAGCTTGCACCACATTGAGCGTTCCATGTCCCCCTTTCTTCCAGCAGCGAAACGGTCGTCCGCCATAATTGAAGTATCCAGGGCAAAAAAAAGTCGAATGACGATTGATGACACCCTCCTGCAAACCGGCGATAGCTGTGACAATTTTGTAGGTTGAAGCAGGCGGATACAACCCTTGAATCGCTTTATTTTGCATGGGACGGGCAGGATCAGACATAAGCTTACGCCAATATTTGTGTGAGACCCCTCCGATAAACGCATTTTGGTCAAAAGCCGGGGCGCTGACCAATACTAACACACGGCCTGAGTCAGGTTCAAGGGCGACAACACTTCCTGACTTATCGTTCAATAAACTTTCCGCTCTCTTTTGCAAAGCTTGATCAATCGTCAAAATGATATTATCTCCGACCGATTTATTGTCAAGTTTATCTTCTATTTTGCGGATTACCTGTCCGATAGCGTTGACTTCGACCAATGTTTGGATATGGCCGGCTCGCAGATATGCGTCCATCTTTTTTTCAACGCCAAATTTACCAATCAAGTCACCGCGTTTATAGTTCTGATCTTTCTTATTTTTTAGGTCATCGGGATTGATTTCGT
>JAOZRC010000137.1:0-695 GCA_029940345.1 Desulfobacterales bacterium | reverse complement strand
CAGATGGGCGGCACCCTGGCTGTTAGAATACTTGCGGCGGCTCTTTGGCTCTATGTTAGCACCGGGAAGATCATATCTATGCGCTTCCATAACGGCCAAAATATTACGTCCGATATTGCGCCTCAGCAACACTTTCTTATAGGGTGCGGCGGTCCTATTTTTATTTAAAGCCGATCTGAGATATTTGTAAGAAAAGACGTCGTAAAAATCCAAATCATCAGAGGTCAGATCAAAAAGTGCGTCGGTGTTATTTTCTTTTAACGCTGACCTGACCATTTTCTCGGAAAGCTCAATATAGTGTGACAATTTTTTCAAGGTCAGATCAACCGGTTCAGCATCTTTGGGGGTAATATGTAGGTTAAAAGAGGGTTGATTATCTGCAAGCACAATACCGCTACGGTCAAAAATAATTCCCCGTGGCGCTTCAGTCGTTTGAAAACGGATGCGGTTGGTTTTGGAAAGTCGCCTGAATTCTTCTCCCTGGATGGCCTGGAGGTAAAACAGGCGCACAAAAAGCACCACCATTGCAGCGATACTGATAACCAAGGCTCCCGTTAAACGCTGCTTGTACCAATCAACTTCAGTGCTTTTTGTGATTGTTTGCAATTATGCTCTCATTCGATATGTGGTTTTTAACCTAATATATAGCTTTTAAGATATTGTTTTCGGGTAAGGGATGAATCAAAATGTATCGA
>JAOZRC010000806.1 GCA_029940345.1 Desulfobacterales bacterium | reverse complement strand
GGATGGGGGCTGAAAATATTTTTGAAAACAGCCGAAAGTTGATCCATAAGATGAGTTCAATAATCTGACAGTGGCACTCTCTAAAATAAATTGCTGGGAATATAAAAAATGCGGCCGCGAACCGGGGGGGCAAAAAGCCGATGAATTCGGGATATGCCCGGCAGCGGATGACACTTCCTTCAATGGTGTCAATTCCGGAAAATGTGCCGGCAGATTCTGCTGGGCCGTGGGCGGAACTTTTTGCAGCGGCAAAATCCAGGGAACATTTGCCGAAAAGCGGGATTCCTGCTTAACCTGCGATTTTTTCTGCCGCGTACAGGCGGAAGAAGGCACTGCAAATCTGCGCCGCAAATTTCTTAGGTTTGTTTTTTCGAATGTAAAAAGCCCTTTGCTCGCCAGCCTGAATTACAAACATATCAAAAAAGGGGAACGGTTTATTGTCCAAGGTGAAATCGGAGACACCGCTTATATTATCCAACGGGGATCGTGCCTGGTGATTGTGGAAAAAAATGGCCTGCTGCACCCCGTTGATCATAGAGTGGAAGGGGATGTTGTCGGCATGATGTCAATTTTAACCGGCGAAGTGCGTAATGCCCATGTTGAAGCTGAAACCGACATAGAGGTTTGGTGCCTGGGGAAATCCCAATTTGAAGACATTTCCCAAAAAGACCCCGATATGCTCGAATTTATGACTGAAATTGTGGCTGATCGCTTTGATTCCGCAAGACCGACGGCTGATCGATCTGTCGGCAAGTACATTGCCACCGATATTATCGGGCGCGGCGGTTACAGCATTGTCTATAAAGGCGTGCATGCCGCGCTTAACATGCCGGTGGCCATTAAAATGATGCGGCATAACCTGGCTATGGACACTGAATTTTTAACAGGTTTTCGAAATGAGGCGAAAATAATCGCCGGTTTTGATCATGAAAATATTATTAACATCTATGATACGGAAGAGCGCTTCCGGACGATATTCATTATTATGGAGTATCTGGAAGGTGAATCTCTGCAAGACATGCTTTTGCGTTTGAAATCGATCCCTGTGATGTTGGCGGCCGACTTGCTTATTCAGGTCAGCCGCGGCCTTGGCTATGCCCACAGCCAAGGCATCGTGCATCGCGACATCAACCCGTTTAATCTTTTGGTGCAGCCGAATAACCGATTGAAAATCATCGACTTTGGCTTGGCCTGTCCGATCGGCACCGACGACATGCATATGGGCGGTGCGCTTCCCTATCTTGCGCCGGAGTTGCTTGAAGGCGAACCTGCAAATCAACAGAGCGATATTTACGCTTTGGGAATCACCGCATATGAGATGGTTACGGGTGCAAGACCTTATCCGGAGGACAGCGCCGCCGCTCTGATGAAAATCCGTCGCACTCAGGACATCCCCGATCCGGCCGAAAAAGCACCGGAGTTGCCGGACGCCCTGCGCCGATTTATTCTTAAAGCCTGCCGCCGTGATCCACAAAAAAGGTATCGGAATATGAGCCAGATGGCCGATGAGTTAGAATCCGCCACAACCGCGATCTCTTCGATGTCGTAGATTATTGTTAAAGAAAGGACTGAGAATCGGAATGCGACCGAAAAAATTGAACTGCTGGGAACATAAAAAATGCGGCCGAGAGCCCGGAGGTGAAAAAGCGGATAAATTTGGCGTTTGTCCTGCGGCGTCAGATCCCGCTTTTGACGGGTTCAACATGGGTGCTAACGCCGGCAGAATTTGCTGGCTGGTGGCAGGAACTTTTTGCCAGGGACAGGTGCAAGGCACTTATGCCGAAAAGCGAGCTTCATGTAAGAATTGTGATTTTTACAAACAGATCCACGCTGATGAAGGCACGACGCATTTTCAAAGTGAAAACGAGAATATTTTTTCATTAACTCACATCGGGCGGGTCAGAAAAGTAAACGAAGACAGATATTTGATCAAAAAATTAGCTGACCGCTCCATGCTGCTGGCGGTGGCCGACGGTCTGGGCGGCGATGTTGCCAGCGATTATGCGGCCGAAATCACAAGAGGCAAGCTGGCCGGAACAGAGCATATACCCAAGGGTGATGAATGCAAGCATCTTGAAAACCTGGTGAAAGATATCGATCATTCAATTTGCAGCGAAGCCGAAAAAAACCCTGATCTTGAAGGCATGGGAAGCACCTTGGTCGGCGTTTTGCTGCGAGACGGATGCGCCTGCTGGGTCCATGTGGGAGACAGCCGTTTATATATCCTGCGTGAAAACCGGTTAATACAAATAACCGAGGATCAGACCTTGGCCCGGTTTCTTCTGGAAGAAGGTGAAATCACTTCTGAACAAGCGCTCACCCACTACTCCCGCCACATTATGGATCAAAGCCTGGGGGACGGATTTTGCGAACCGGAAACAGGCGTGTTGGAAGTGCAAAAAGACGATCTGCTGATCCTTTCCACTGACGGACTTCACAAAGAAATACCTTTCACAACCATGATGTCTCTTCTCAATGCCGAAGCTGACCTTGAAACCAAGGCTGAATCACTGGCTCAGGCGGCCCTGGATAGCGGAGGAAAAGATAACATAACCGTGTTGATTGCGGAATTAAGAAATATTTCGGCATCCTTCATATCAGGCTAAAAATAGTTTACACTTTTTATAAACATTTAAAAATATCGCAAAGGCGCAGAGATGCAAAGGAGGCTGAATAATCATATCTTTGCGTGCTTTGCGCCTTTGCGAGAAAAAGA
>JAOZRC010000136.1:4242-10270 GCA_029940345.1 Desulfobacterales bacterium | reverse complement strand
CTTCGTTGTTCCATTTCACCTGGGAACTGTCGATGCCCCGAATCGCCAGATTCATCTTGGCCAACCGCCAGGTAGTCTGGTTGCTCTCCTGTCCGTAAATGGCAATATCATTCATGCGGCCTTGATGGTCAGCCACAAACTTTTCCGACTGCACGAACATGCCGCCGGAACCGCAGCAAGGATCAAACACCCTGCCTTTGTATGGCTCCAGCATTTCCACCAGTAATTCAACAACGCTGCGCGGAGTGTAGAACTGGCCGCCCTTTTTTCCTTCGGCAAGGGCGAATTCACCCAGGAAATATTCAAACACATGCCCCAGCACATCAGCGCTGCGGGCTTTGGCATCCCCCAAAGCGATGTTGCCCACAAGGTCTGTCAACCCGCCAAGATTGGCAGGGTCAAGGTTACCCCTGGCATAGACTTTGGGCAGCACATCCCGAAGTGACGCATTCTCCTTTTCAATGGCATCCATGGCCTGGTCAACCTCTTTACCGATTTCCGGCAATTTGGCTTTGGATTGCAGATAAGACCAGCGCGCTTTTTCAGGAACAAAGAAAACATTCTCGGCCTTGTATTCGTCTTTATCTTCCGGATCGGCGCCAGCATATTCGCCTCTGCCTTTTTTCAGTTTATCAAATAATTCTTCAAAGGCATCCGAAATATACTTCAGAAATATCAATCCCAAAACAATGTGTTTATATTCAGCAGCATCAATATTTTTCCTGAGCTTATCGGCTGCTTTCCAAAGCTGTTTTTCAATCGGCTCTTCGGTTTTCTTTTTCTTTTTGGCTTTTGTCATTTGTTGCTCCGGTTTTTAATCAGATTTTTGCAAACGTCAAGCAGTCCGCCACTGATGTTTGCTTTGTCGTTGAAATATCGCTAACGACTGAGTTAGGCTTCTTTATCTCTTTGCTTCACGCCAAAGGTCGTAACCGTCATATTTTTCGAAAACTGCCAACGGCTTAATTTAACATTGATTATATGATTTGCAGCTAACATACAGCTTCTTTTTCCCAGCAAGATTAAATCAGAAAAACCAATTTCCACTATTAAAGGCATACCACCGGCCAGACCTTCGCCACGATAATTTACTTGCAAAGGCCATAATACAAGGTCGGGTTAGCGAAGCGTAACCCGACGTTAATGCCGGTTGTTGTCGGGTTGCGCTTTCGCTAACCGGACCTGCTGAACATCGGTCGTGAATCGCATGCGACAGTTTGTTTTATTTCTGACTTAAAAGCACCTATATGACCGGTTCCACGATACGACGCTAGTGATTTTCCTCACCATTCCATACCCCTTCCCCCTCAAGAATATAGCGGATAATCAACTCTTTTGTTATAGTCCGGTTCAAATCACAGCGACTGCCATGAACAAGATGACTACCTGCTCCAGGAGAGAATGTTTTGGAGGGACAATCTCCGGCGCAGTGGAAATAACAGAAACAGGCCCGGCACAATTGTCTTCGCTCTTCAATGCGGGTCAGTAATTTTCGCCGTATCCGTGGGTTGATCGAAAGCAACCCTTGCCGATCCATTTCGCCAAAGATAAAATCCCCGGCAAGTTCGTGATCTCTACCGCAGACTTCATAGCAGGAGGTGACAAAACCGTCCGGACCGACAATCAGCGCCTTGTTAAACGCCTCGCAAAAGCGATTGGTAAGCAGCCATGGGCGGGCGCCGGAGTAATACATATGACGGCCCTGTTCATGGGCGATGTCATAGCCAGCCAGAAACATTTCGGCAAACCGTTCGTTTTGCAATAATGCCTGATGATCTTTCCTGGCGCGGCCATGGTTAAAGGCCGGTTCCACCTGCAGCGTCTGCGCCCCGGTTTCCCGGCATAAATAGGCCACAATATCAGGCAACTGGTCAATGGTTTCATCGGTGATCGTAACGCGTATGCCGTAGGATTTGTTGCGACGATCCAGTTCACGGACAGTCGCCATGACAGCCGGATGACTCGCTCTGCCGGTCAGTCTCGGTCGCTGCCGATTCTGGACTTCCGGAGGTCCATCCAGAGAAAGACTGATCTCATCGATATGATCGAGCAGCCAGCTTCGTTGGTTTTCGGTCCACACCCCATTACTTGTCAGGTTAATATTGACGGGAAGTTCGGTTTGCCTGGCATAGGCTACGCAATCCTGAAGAACCCGCCAAGCCATGATCGGTTCGCCCCCACCGTGAAAGGACAGCATGTAGTGGTCCAGTCCCTGCTCAGATGCATTTTGACAGACATTGTCAATAGCGGCCTGGGCCAGTTCAATGGTCAGTTTTTCCGGACGATTGTCACCGCCGTGAGCATAGCAGTAGATGCAGCGCAGGTTGCAAACGTTTGTGAGAAAAAGAACACAGACCGTTGGTTGAAAAGCGGCGTTCTCCATTGGCGCTTCCGGAAAGAGAATATCCGGTTCCGGGAAACCCACGGATTCAAGGAAATCATAGGCGGTCTGTTGTTCCGCTTTCACTGGGAAAGACGGGTTGGCATATACGTTTGCGCACAGCTCCGCCATAGGACTGTTTCCCACAAACGCCAACCGGCGCAAGGGTCTGTAAATAATATATTTATCCTGATACGGGATCGTGTGGCAATGCATATAGACTTCCAGTTGATTCGGAGATTTTATACGATAAATCGGCATCCTTCAAAATAGCCGATACCAGCACAAGGCGGGACAAAGTAAAGCGGAAAGCCGTTCCGCTTTTTCTGTCTTGATCAGTTTGTATCCTATTCAAATTAGATGGTAATGGCCAAGTAAGGAGTGCGAAAGTTAAGCAGAGCTGAGGAACGGAGCGGAACGGTCTTTCGCTGATATAACGTGCTGTCCAACAGATTCAGACCCATGCGAAAAACATAATTTTCGCACTCCGGAATTGCACTTGGCCATAATTTGTGAACAGGATACATCAGTTTGTTAAACATTAGATCACCTCCGCATTTATTGTGTCATATTCTTTATGCGTACCAAAAAACGTGTGTAAACCGTTTGTGCCAGAAAATTGAATTTAACCACCAGCCTGTATTTATTACCACCAATATTAAAAACAACCCGATGATTTTTTAAAGCACTGGGCGACCTACCAACCTGTAGTTCACTCCACACGTCTTGTGGTATACGAATAATCGAAAATTGGTCATGTAGCAGATCAAGCCGTTCAATACTCGCAAGATTCCAAATTGGGGAGGTGTTACTGACCACGGGCGTATGCAATATCTTCCTCCAGGTCCTGCTTAGTATAATGGCGTGGAATATCGCGCCGCCCCAACAATAACCCAAATTCGACACGATTCAAAGGAGTTAACTCGCGTGCTTTTCCGAATGACAGAATGCCTCGGGCATATAGCGCAACAGCCAGTTCTGTCATAAGGGATTCTTGTTGCTCACTTGCCGGCAACCGAATCGCATACGCAACCTGATCCGGAATTTCTAAAACAACACTCATTTTCGTATCTCACCTCTCATTTACGAATGTAAGCACACATTTCCTTGGCAATGACATACGTATTCTTTGTAAATTAATGGGCCAGTCTATCTACCAACATTACAAGCATTTTTATATCATCAGACTTTAACCTATATTGTTTTAAAACCTTAATCAGGCTGTCTCGCTTAGGAGGCAGAAACCATTCAGCATCTTTCCAAAACTCATCAGTCGTTTCCGGAATATCAGTAAAGTCAATATCATCATCTGATAATTTACTAACTCTTTCCCAATCTGTTTGTGAGATATTGTTCATATCTCAATTCCGAGATCGTTTCAAATACAGGCATAATCGCATTATTCATTTTGATGTGCGTTCAGGCAGTTTCTCAAATCCGGCCTGTTCAAAATGCTTATCAAATGTAAGCGCCTGCCATATATTAAATTTATTCATTATTACAAATGAAATACAATCAGTAAGAGAATATTTTTTATCACTATGGTTTTTAAAATAGTGCCAGCCTTCATAAAACAACGCTTTGTCAATATGAATCATATTGACCGAAGGGCTGTTCAGAAGGCAGCTTCCAATTTCAACCGCTTTTGAATGTCTGTTACGGCTATTAAAAAAAGTCACTACTTCATCAAGGATATAACTTGTTGCAATAAAATGTGGTTTTGATTGAATCAAATCTTGCCAGTATTTCTGAGCGGACTGATGATATTGATCATCACTTGTCTCTATGGCAATAAGAAAACCGGTGTCAATAAACAATTTTTTCATACGCTTTTACGATTGGCTGTAAATATATTTATCATGTTTCATAGAGCCGTCTGTTATTCCGGTAGTAACCGGTTTTGTGCCCAATTTAAAAATCGGATCAACTTCTTGAACCGGTATAATCGTGATAACCGTGCCTTTTCTACGGACTTCAACTTTTTCAACACCGGCCAACAACTCTTTCGATATTAACAAACCCTGTTCGGTAATAGTTGATTTTATCTCTTTTGATATAGGTTGTGTATCCATTTTAAACCTCTTTTTATGAAGCGCAAGCTGAAGCTTGCACTCCTTTCGACATTTCTCAGATAATAATTTTGCGGTTTTGCCATTTACTTTTCTTCCGCCCCTTGCTTCATTCCGCTCCGGTGCGAATGCTTCCTTTCTTCGTGCTTGCTTGCCCCTGCCTCTTTACTGACCTGCGGACAAGACAAGCCGAAACCCGTATTGGTCCCAATAAATGCCGCCAAACCGCCTGTCAGAGCGGTCTAAGTGACGGTTTTCCGATCAGCATTCACTGGCAGAGTTAACGAAGGACCCGCCGCGAAGTGCACGGTATGTGCCGATTGAGGGTTCTATAGGGTCTTGGCACCATTCCCAAACATTGCCGTGCATATCATAGAGTCCCCATGAATTAGGTTTGAATGATTTAACAGGAATCGCGTTTCCCTTTGTACTCCCCTTTTAACGGATGATCATCGTATTGTTCAGATAGGGAAAAGCCTTCGGCGAATTCCTGAATGACCCTAAGTAAGTCTTCAATGTCATTTCCGCGTTTACACACACGTTTTACATCTTTTTTGAATTTAGCCGTCCTCCTGATTCTGTATTTCACGACAATAAATCCTCTCGCAATTCCGAGATCGTTTCAAATACAGGCATATCATCTTTGTCTTCGGAAAAAGCCTTCAAGGTCGCATCATTGGGAATTTCTGATTGTTCAAGCTCCCGCCGAATTTCTCTATCGTTCAAAATATAACGCGCAATGGCAAGTCGATCTTGCTTTGACAACGCACAGAACACAATATAAAACCCTTCAGCCGTACTGGTATCAGATATTGTTTGCATTATTAAACTTCCTTTGTCATTAATTTTTCGGTATTTATAGGCTTCCTTGATTTTACAATTCGCACTTCACTTAAACCACCTCATCAATCATAGCCAGAATCTGTTCATCGCGAAAACTGTTGACCTGAAACGCTTTGGCCGGGCATACGCCGGCGCAAATTCCACATCCGGTGCATTTGATTTCGTTATGGCTGATTTTGCCGTCCTTATCAATAAACGGTGAATCATACGGACAGGCGCGGAAACAGGCCAGACAGGACATGCAACGCTCGCGGTCATGTTTGGCAATGATACCGGAAACGGTGAGCCGCTCCTGGGAGAGCAGTGCACCGGCACGGCCGGCAGCCGCTTGAGCTTGACTGATCGTTTCGTCAAGATTTTTAGGCGCATGGGCGAGACCGGCAATGAAAAGGCCCTCGCTGGGAAAATCTACCGGCCGCAGTTTGATATGCGCTTCCATGAAATAGCCGTCGGCATTACGGGTGAGTTTATACATCTTACCGATTTTTTCCGCTGACGGATGGGGCCGCAGCCCGGTTGAAAGCACTACGAAATCGGCATCCATCTCAATATCTTGATCTAAGAGATAATCAAAGGCGTTCACCTTGATTCCGGTTGGATTCACCGTCACCAGTGGCTTGCGGTCGGTTTCAAACCGCAGGAACAAAACACCCAGATCACGCGCCTGGGCGTAAAATTGCTCTCTTAAACCGTAGGTGCGTATATCACGGTAAAGGATGGTCACCTGGGCGTCGGG
>JAOZRC010000136.1:0-4142 GCA_029940345.1 Desulfobacterales bacterium | reverse complement strand
GCCGCACATCACTTCCGTCCAGGGTGTGCAACAATTGATTAACCAGACCGCCCAGCTCTTTTTCTTTTTCCACAAGGTGAACATCAAAGTCCTGCTCTGCGAGGCAAAGCGCCGCTGTTATGCCCGCCACACCCCCACCGATAATCATTGCGGCGGGTGTAACATTAACCGTATCAATATCCACGGGAGCCAGACGCCGGGCTTTGGCGATGCTCATTTTGACGATCCCGATGGCTTTTTGCGTCGCGATTTCATTTTCACGCATATGACACCAGGCGCACTGTTCGCGTATATCGGCCAGTTCAAAAAGATATTTGTTCAGACCCGCCTCCCGAACGGTATCCTGAAATAGCGGTTCGTGGGTGCGCGGCGTACAGGAAGCCACCACCACGCGGTTCAGATTTTTATCCCGGATCAGGTTTTTGATGCGCTCCTGGCCATCCTGGGCGCAGGCGTAAATCGTATCCTCGGCATGCACAACGCCCGGCAAGTCTTTGACCGCGTCCACCACTGCCAGTACATCCACTGTTTGGGCGATATTAATTCCGCAGCGGCACACCTGAACACCGATACGGACATCATCGGTTTTCACATCTCTTTCCGGCGGCAGCGTTTTGACGGCCACTTCGGTTCCCCGGGAATCGCTCAAAAGCGCCATCGCACTTCCGGCCACGGCGCTTCCCTGTATCACGGTTTCCGGAATATCCTTGGGATTCTGAAAGGTTCCGGCAACGAACACCCCCGGCCGGTCCGTTATTGATGGTTCAAACTGGCTTACCTGGGGAAAACCGTAGGAATCGCACCCGACACCCATGTCTTGGGCAAGCGCCTGGGCATTCAGATGTGGTTCAAAACCGATGGAAAGCACGAGCAGGTCAAATGTTTCATCGACAAGCACGCCGTTGGGTTGGGCGTAACGTAAAATGAGATCCCCGGTGTCATATACTTCCTTGACGTCCGATAGCATCGCGCGGATATAGCGCACCCCGTATTCATTTTTAGCGCGTTCAACATATTTATCAAAGTCTTTGCCAAAGGCTCTCATCTCCATATAAAAAATAGTGGGTTCGATATCAGGGTCATGCTCTTTGGCGATCACCGCCTGTTTGGTGGCATACATGCAGCAAACCGATGAACACCAAGGATTGGCGTTGTGAGGATCGCGTGAACCCACGCACTGGAGCCAGGCGATTTTACGCGGATGTTTTTCATCCCCAGGACGTTTGATTTCCGCCTGATAAGGGCCGGAAGCCGACAAAATTCTTTCAAACTGGATCGAAGTGACCACGCTGCCCCAGCGCTGGAAACCGAGTTCCTGGCGTTGGCGGGGATCATAGCGCGCCAGACCGGGACAAAGGATAACGGCACCCACGTTGAGTTCAAATACTTTTTCCGTATCATTATAATTAATGGCGCCGGCTGTGCAAAATTTTTCACACGCGCGGCACCTGTTACGCTGCAAATAGATGCAATGCGCCTGATCAATGACGCGCGTATTGGGTACGGCCTGAGATAACATGGTATGGATCGCCCGGCGTTTGGACAGGCCCTGCTGGAATTCGCTGGAAACCAGCTTAGGGCATTTATCTTCACACACGCCGCATCCGGTGCATTTATCCGCATCAACATAACGAGGCTGTTGTTTGATGTGGGCGGTAAAATTCCCGGCATCACCCTCCAGACCGGTCATCTCGGCCAATGTGTGTATCTTTATATTGGGATGACGGCCGACTTCAACCATCTTGGGCGAGATCATACACATGGCGCAGTCACCGGTGGGAAAGGTTTTATCCAGCATAACCATAGTCCCGCCGATGGAAGATTCCTCTTGAATTATATGAACTTTGAATCCGCTGGTCGCCAGATCCAGTGCCGCTTGCATTCCGCCAATGCCGGCCCCGACAATGAGCACCGCACCTCGCGTGCGGGAAACCGTTTTAACTTGATCATTCATATCAAACCCAATTCCTTAACCAGTGCCGTACTATCTGTGAAATGTCTGTCAATTTGCAACTCCTCAATACTCATGCCGATAGCGAGACCGATCAGTTCAGTTAAAAAATAGACGGGCAGACGCTCCCGGATGCCATGTAATTTGCAAAAAGCTTCCTGTTGGGCGTCCATATTCAATTGGCACATCGGGCAGGTGACAACCAAACAGTTGGCGCCTCGGGACACCGCGTCCTGCATGATTCCGGCCATCAGATTCAACGCCGTTTTATGATCATTGATGGCTGCGGATGCGCCGCAACAGGCGGTTTTTGAATTCCAGTCCAGGGGATTGGCTCCCAGGACTTTAAGCACCAGCTCCATCCCTTTGGGATTTTCCACATCATCAGACACAGTGACATTATAGGGAAAACGCGTCAACATACAGCCATAATAGCACACCGGATTAAGCCCCCGAAATTGCTTTTGCACCTGTTTTTTTAAACTGCCGGAATTCACGGTTTCAAGCAACGTTTCCAGGATTGTCGCAATTTTAATCTTGTCGTTCACTTTTTGCGAAATTCCTGCGTTGATTTCATCTCTTAACGCCGAATCATCACGCAGACGCTGCTGCGCCACCATCGATTTGGAGTAACACGCCGAACAGGGAATCACCACCTGATCACAACCGGATGCTTCGGCAATGCCAAGATTACGCGCTGACAGAGCGACGGCTAAAAAATCATCGACTTTGGCGGCCGAAGTCGCCCCGCAGCAGTTCCAGTCCTCAATTTCAGTCAGCGTGATGCCAAGCGCTTCAAAGACCCGACGGCACTGTACGTCGTAAAGGGACGATGATTGCTTCAGACTGCATCCGGGGTAATACGCTATTTCCATTGTTTTTCCTTATACAAATTCCTGTTAATTTGAAGGGGTACGGCCCTTAATGAACCACCAATGAACACGAATAAACACGAATAAACACGAATAAACACGAATAAACACGAATAAACACGAATGATTGATTTTTATTAGAGTTCATTAGCGTTTATGGGTGGTTCGCATTTCTTTATGACTACCTAATTATTAACTGGCAAATGAAGGATTCCAAATGTTCTATCCGTTTTTGAACTTTTAAAGGTGCTTTAATAATTCGGTATGCCATCTTGAAGCTCAATATTTAGCGATCTGTTCCTAATGAAAAATCATCTCTGAATTCTTTGGCGCATTCTCGGACGTAATCCCCTGCCCCTCTGAGCGGAGGCTTTCTCCGTATCCGACGGGAAATTCCTGCCCACCGGCTTTGTTTATCATAAATCGATTCCGGGTTTCCAAACTTATCGGGCTTTTGATGATCAATAAGTCTTTGTTTTTCTATCATTTTACTGAGCATCTCCTCAACACTGATTCCCAAAAATCGTGCATCTTGTTCAAGATACCGGTAATCTGCGTCCTCAATTTTGACGGTATGTTTCAGCACTTTTCATTTACCTCTACCTTACGTTTTTTCGCCTGTCGATGCTTTTTGACCAGCCGTCTTATCTCCCGACGCCCTTGAGAGGTCTCAAAGCCGAAATGCAAACGCCTGAGTTTAGCCATGGCGGCACCGAATTCGACCTGCTGGCGAATCTCTTTTAAAAAGGCTTTCAGGTTTTTTTCGGAGGCATCGTTAATAAAATTTTTCAGCTCGTAGAAGCTCATAAATTCCGGTTCATTGACCCGTCCCCACCGTATCGCAGACGTTGTGAAGGCATCGTGGAAGTAGGCTACTTTGGGCGTCTGCGGCTTTTCGCGGGCTTCCCGCGCCATCTGCTTTAAGACATCATTAATCTTGGCGGTTTTGATATCATTGGGACAGCGTTCACCACAGGTCAGGCAGGAAACGCATTGCCAGACCAGTTTATTGTTAAACACCCCCCGGCGGTCACCGGTGACGATCATGCGAATGAGACGATCGGGCGTCATATAGCCGGTTTCTTCGGCTACCGGGCATCCGGCGGCGCATCGCCTGCACTGGTAGCACGCCGTCAGGTTTTGTCCGGAACGTTTCATAACCTCTTGCGCCAAATTTTTTGCGGTTACGGGTCTGAATTGGTATGTAGGTTTTGGCATTTTTTATACATCTCTTATTTTTAGCAAAACAGGAACCGATTTTTTATTATAGTTGTCAGATTTTGGTTTGTTCTGGCACAAAAATTGCCTCCCTACCAAAA
>JAOZRC010000135.1 GCA_029940345.1 Desulfobacterales bacterium | reverse complement strand
TATGCCGTCCCGATGGGACTCTGCCGAGATATCAGTCTGATGATTCTACAAATATGCCGTCCTGACGGGACTCTGAATGAATTGCACGGGTCGAATTTTTAAGGAACGGTTTTCATTTACGCCCTAAACCGACGATTCTTCTGCAAACTGCCAGCGTCTATCCTTACACCTGAAACCAAATTAAGAATAAGATACGAATTTCTACCATTTGCGAAAATTAAACTACCATGCAATTTCTAAACCTTAAGCCTAAAAAAATATGGAATGGGGACAAAATAACGTACCCATTTTCAGAAAAGGAGTGCAAGCCACAGTTTGCGTCACAGCATCGCAAACTGTGGCATGCACTCCGGAATGGGGAAGTTATTTCGTCCCTGTTGTTTAGG
The DNA here is from genome assembly GCA_029940345.1 of Desulfobacterales bacterium. GTDB lineage: Bacteria > Desulfobacterota > Desulfobacteria > Desulfobacterales > JAUCGF01 > JAUCGF01. Next base: position 9,903 of record JAOZRC010000135.1, on the reverse strand, counting down.
AAGTGATAAAAAGTGGGTGATAAATCTTTTCAGTTGAGCTGACCGAATAATTTTGGTATACAGGTTAATTATTCTCATGTTTTTGTAGCCTGTTTAAAACATTTCAAATAGGATCTTAAATAATCAGGCAATTATTCGGCCTATTCATCACTTATTTGGCACAACCATCCCCGGGAATGCGCATCCTTCATGTAACCCCAACCTACCTCCCCGCTTATCGCTATGGCGGGCCTATCTACTCAGTGCATGGCTTATGCAAAAACTTGGTCAAACGCGGACACACAGTGGATGTGTTCACCACCAACGTTGACGGTCCCTCCAATTCGGATGTTTCTGTCGGCGTCCCTGTACCTGTTGACGGCGTTCGGGTATGGTATTTTGAATCTAAAATCCTGCGTCGTCTCTACTTCTCTCCCCCAATGGCCCTTGCACTGAATAAGCAAATCAGAAAGTATGCCGTTATTCATCTTCATTCCATCTATCTGTGGCCGACCTGGGCCGCGGCACAATGCGCAAACCGCTTTAATATTCCCTACATTGTTTCTCCGCGTGGGATGCTGATCAAAAATCTGATTGAAAATAAAAACCGCTGGCTCAAAACAGCCTGGATACGTTTGTTTGAACGAAGAAACCTGGAAAAAGCGGCTGGAATCCACGTAACTAGCCCATTGGAAGCAAATGAGGTGCGACGTTTCGGCTTTCATTTGTCAAACATAACGATAATCCCTAACGGTTTCGATTCTGCAATTGATCGCCTTTCTGAAGACGCTAACAACTCAATCATAGCCGATATCATAAAAAATAGTTCGTTTATATTGTTTCTTGGCCGGATTAATTGGAAAAAAGGATTGAATCGCCTCGTGTGGGCGTTACCCCATATCCCATCGCAAATTAACTTGATTGTTGCCGGTAATGATGAAGAGCATTATCAATCTGTTATTGAGGCGCTGGCTGTCAAGGCGGGTGTTTCGGAGCGAATTTATTTTACCGGCGCGGTCTATGGCAAAATGAAGACCGCTTTGTTTCAAAAGGCGCAGGCAATGGTGTTGCCTTCCTATTCTGAAAATTTCGGCAACACGGTCCTTGAAGCAATGGCTTGCGGATGCCCGGTGGTGGTGACCCCTGAAGTGGGGCTGGCAGATGTGGTGGAACAATCCGGAGCCGGTTGGGTGGTTGCTGGCGACGCACACATATTTGGAAAAGCGCTAAAAAAATTACTTGCCGATACGATTCTAATGCATAAAATGGGTGTAAAGGGTAAGAAAACGGTGAAAGAACAGTTTGCATGGGGAGTGATATCCGAACAGATGGAAAAAATGTATGCTGACTTGTGAATTTGATCCGATTCGGCAGTTTTCCTAAAAGCGAAAATGGCGCAAAACAAAAAAACCGGCAAAATTCCGCCCAACGTCACTGAAATAATTTTAGAAAGTATATCCGATGGGGTGTTCACGGTGGATCAAAATTGGCGCATCATGTCATTTAACCGTGCGGCCGAAAAAATCACCGGGATTTCCCGGAATGAAGCGGTCGGCCGGCATTGCTGGGATGTCTTTCGGTCTGACATGTGTGAGGGGGACTGCGCCCTGAAACGCACCATGCAAGAGGGCCTGTCACTGGTCAATTCATCCGCCTACATTATTAATAGCGACCAAAAACGCATCCCTATTGGCGTCTCTACATCGCTTTTAAAAAATGAACGGGGAGACGTGCTTGGCGGCGTCGAAACTTTTCGAGATGTCAGTCTGGTGGAAGAATTGCGTAAAGAACTCACTGACAATTTTCAAATCGGCGATATGGTTAGCCACAGCCCTTCCATGCGAAAAATATCAGGTATTCTTCCCCAAGTGGCAACGAGCGATAGCACGGTGTTAATTCAAGGCGAAACGGGCGTGGGCAAAGAACTTTTAGCCAAAGCAGTTCATAATCTGAGCGCGCGCAGTGATAAACCGTTTGTGGCAATTAACTGTGGCGCGTTGCCGGATAATTTATTAGAGTCCGAACTGTTCGGATACAAAGCCGGAGCCTTTACCAATGCGGTCAAAGATAAACCCGGCCGCTTTGCTTTGGCGGATGGCGGTTCGATCTTGCTTGATGAAATCGGTGATATCAGCGCCGCCTTCCAGGTAAAATTGCTTCGTTTTTTGGATGGCAAGGAGTTCCAACCCCTGGGCGCTTTAGAATCGTTAACATCCGATGTTCGCATCATTGCCGCGACTCATCGGGATTTGGCGGCTATGGTTGCCAACGGTAAATTTCGTCAGGACCTTTTCTATCGTATCAATGTGGTGCGTCTGGTTTTACCGCCGCTACGTGAACGTAAGGAAGATATTCCGTTTCTGACCGAACGTTTCATCAAGCGTATGAATCGCCTGAGGGGACGCTCCGTTTCCGGCGTGAGTCAGGAAACCCTGTGTCTGCTTATGTCGCACGATTATCCGGGCAACATCAGGGAGCTGGAAAATACCATTGAACATGCGTTTGTGCTTTGTCCGGACGGTATGATCGAACCTCGTCATTTGCCGGAAAGTTTCCATACCCGGGTTTCTTCGCCCACGGTCAGCAGTGAAACACTGAATGAAGCGCTAAAAGACGCCGAAGCCCAGACGATACTGAATGCGCTGGAACGTAATAACTATAACCGTTTGAAAGCCGCTCACGAACTGGGGATGCATAAAAGCACTCTTTTCAGGAAAATTAAGAAGCTGAAAATTAAGTTGCCTGCGATTGACGGTCGGTCTTCCCGCTAATCTTCTCTCGTGAAAACCAAGTATCTTGCAGCGCCTAAATACGGTCTCGACAAGTTGAACTGAGCATGATAAGGCACTCACAATTTCATGTAGGGTGGGTGGCAGCGTAGCAGGTTGATTTAATGCTGGCCACCATTCGAGAACAAAGGAAATTATGGTGGGTTTCGTTACACTTCACCCTCCCTACAAAAAGTGTAACCGCACAGGTTGCAAAAATTATTGATATCAGATCAAAGGAAAAATAAATGCTATTCCCAGATTACCGTCCCCGACGGCTACGACAAACTGAAGGCTTGCGCCGCATGATACGCGAAACGGCGCTTTCCGTGAATGACTTTATTTTGCCGCTTTTTGCAATTGGCGGCAAAAATGTTAAACAGCCGATTCCGTCTATGCCGGGACATTTTCGGCTATCAGTCGACAATTTGATTCAAACGGCGCGCAGTGCTTATAAAATCGGCATTCCGGCGGTGATGCTGTTCGGTCTTCCTGATAAAAAAGACCCGCTAGGCACCCAGGCGTATGCCAAAGACGGCATCGTTCAGCGGGCGGTCAAGGCGGTTAAAAATAAACTTCCCGAACTGGTAGTTATCACCGACGTCTGCTTATGTCAATACACGGATCATGGTCATTGCGGCATGTTAGATGGTGAGACGATTGATAACGATGCAACCTTGGACCTGCTGGCTCGCACCGCCCTGTCCCATGCCAAAGCGGGCGCGGATATGGTCGCGCCTTCGGATATGATGGATGGCCGTATTGCCGAAATTCGCGGCTGCCTGGATGAAAACAGTTTTAGCCACATTCCCATTATGTCTTATGCCGTTAAATATTGCTCCTCTTATTACGGCCCGTTTCGCGATGCGGCCGATTCGGCGCCGCAATTCGGCGACCGGCGCTCTTACCAGATGGATCCGGCAAATGCACTGGAGGCCATACGCGAAGCGACGATGGATATCGAAGAGGGTGCCGATATTATAATGGTAAAACCCGCGTTGCCCTATCTTGACATTATATGCCGTTTACGGGATGAAATCGACCTACCTATGGCGGCCTATAATGTGAGCGGCGAATTTGCGATGATCAAAGCTGCTGCCGAAAAGGGATGGATTGATGAAACCAAAGTGATGATGGAAACCCTCATCGGAATCAAACGCGCCGGTGCGGATATGATTTTAACCTATTTTGCCTTGGAAGCAGCCCGGGAATTATCGAAATAATGCACAAAGAACACACTCAAAGCCCTTCCCATGGTCATAAAAAGAAAAATGCGTTGCGCCTGGTTGCGTGGGAAACCACACGCAATTGCAATCTGAATTGTAAACACTGCCGGGCATCGGCCACGATGGGGCCGTATCAGGATGAACTTGACACGCCGGCCGCCTTACATCTTTTGGACCAGATCGCCGAAGTGGGGAAACCGATTATTATCCTCACCGGCGGCGAACCCTTGATGCGCCCCGATATTTTTGAGATCGCCGCGTATGGCAACAGCAAAGGATTGCGAATGGTCATGGCACCCAACGGAACCTTGATTACCGAACAAAATGCCCGCCTTATGGCCGAAACTGGCATCAAGCGCATCAGTATCAGCTTAGATGGTGCCACTAAAGCGATTCACGACAACTTCAGAGGTGTTAACGGCGCTTTTGACGGCGCGTTGAACGGTATTCGCCAGGCTAAAAAAGCCGGCGTCGAATTCCAGATTAACACAACCATTTCCAAGCAGAATTTGGATGAAATTCCCAAAATATTCGAGTTGGCGGTTGAGTTAGGCGCAGTTGCCCATCACATTTTCCTGTTAGTGCCCACCGGAAGAGGCAAATACATGATCGAACAGGAAATCAATGCCGAAGAATACGAACGCACCCTAAACTGGTTTTACGATCAGCGCAAAAATTCGCCATTGCAATTGAAAGCCACCTGTGCGCCCCATTACTATCGCATTCTCAGGCAACGGGCGCGGGCGGATGGTGAAAAAGTCACGTTTCAAACCCACGGTCTGGATGCGGTGACACGCGGCTGTCTCGGTGGAATCGGCTTTTGCTTTATCTCGCACCGCGGCGTGGTGCAGCCTTGCGGTTTTCTTCAGATGGACAGCGGCAATGTCACCCAAACTTCTTTTGCCGAAATATGGAAAAATTCGGAAGTGTTTAAAACCTTACGCAATTATGATCTTTTAACCGGCAAATGCGGCCCTTGTGAATATCACAAGGTGTGCGGCGGCTGCCGTGCACGGGCGTATGAAGCGACGGGTGATATGATGGCTGAAGAACCCCTGTGTATTTATCAGCCGCAAACCTGAAGATGCCCCGAAAGCAAGAACTTTTCGGCAACCTTTAGAATAGCAAAAAAGTCGTTTACACTTTTTAAAGGAGTGTTGAACTTACAGTTTGGCACAGGCAGACCCAGAATGCTAAATTGTATGTTCAGCACTCCTTCGAATTTTTTAGGAATGGGGAAGTTGTTTCGTCCCCGTTCCTAACCGGAAAATAAACGATGTCAACTTTTCCATTTACTTTTAACTTTTTCACTTTTATTTAAACATCCTGTACAAATGACAGAAAAGACAAAAATGATAAATCCCAAATCGCATGATTCTATGTTCAAATGGCTGATAGCCGCATTCACCAAAGAATTCTTCCAACACTATTTTCCCGAAATAAAAATTGGCGAATATACATTCTTTGATAAAGAATTCATTCGCAAGTACGATGCGTTGAAAGAGAGTCTCAAAGGCGACCTGTTTCTGATGATGGAAGTATGTATTGACGGTGAACTCAGGGAAATTGTCATTCAGATCGAACATAAAAGCGAAAGGAAAGATGTTGCCGAACGCGTTTTCGAGTATTCCTGTTATGCCTGGCTCTTGAAAAAGAAGCCCGTATGGAGTATGGTCATATATACGGATGATGCGATATGGCGGAAACCGGTTCCAAGCCGGTTCTGGTTTGCTTATAATAGAATAAAAGGGAAACAGTTCTGTCATTTTGATGTTATTAAAATCAAAGAGGAAAAAAGCGGCAATCTGATTCGAAAACATTCCCTTCTTTGCAAACTGTTAGCGCTCAAAGCCGATGATAGAGAAGCTGACCCCGAAAAATTGATTATTGCCATTTACGAGGCGGCGGCAGCGATGAAGGACGAACTGACTGATGAGCAACTGCTCCTTGTTGACAGGTGGGTCAGTCTGTATAAAAAAATTCCTACCCGCAGGATTGATGAAATCAGAAAGGAGATAAAGATGGATTTTGTGGAAACAACAATCACCGAACATGTTTTTAATCAAGGCAAAATCGAAGGTGAAACCAAAGGTAAAGCTGAAGGTAAAGCTGAAGGCAAAGCTGAAGGTAAGGTCGAAGGTAAGGTCGAAGGCCAGCTCGAACTGTTGCAAAAATTGTATCAGGAAGGAATTTTGACAGCAAAGCAGCTAAAATCAAAGACAGAACCGCTTCACCATAAGATACGACAATTGACGGCTTAATGCAGAAAATCCTGATACGGTTCAGGCTTAAATGTAAAGCGGAAAGCTGTTCCGCTTATAGCTTTGGTATGAAGGATGCCCTTAATCTTAATCCGGATGATTAAGAATTTAACATTTAATCTATTTTTAATTTATTTTTATGCGAAATGAGCATCTGAGAAATGTTGCCATTATTGCCCATGTCGATCATGGTAAAACCACGTTAGTGGATGCCATGTTTCGTCAAAGCGGCTTGTTCAGAGCCAATCAGAAAGTGGATGAACGGCTTATGGACGTAATGGACCTCGAAAAAGAACGCGGCATCACCATTGCAGCCAAAAACTGCTCGGTACGATGGAAAGGCGTTCGTATCAATATTATCGACACGCCCGGCCATGCTGATTTTGGCGGCGAAGTGGAACGGGCGCTTTCAATGGCGGACGGCGCTATTTTGCTGGTTGACGCATCGGAGGGCCCACTCCCCCAAACGCGCTTTGTCCTTAAAAAAGCACTTGAAGCGGATTTGAAAATTATTGTGGTTATAAACAAGATAGATCGTTCGGATGCCCGAACCGAAGCGGTTCTGGATGAAATCTACGATCTTTTGATTGACTTGGATGCTTCGGACGATCAACTGGAGTTTCCACTACTCTACGCCATCGGTCGTGACGGTGTTGCCCTTAAAACCCCGGATGAAAAGAGCGACAATCTCCATATTCTTTTCGATACCATTATTGAAAAGATTGCCGGACCGTTTTATAAGCCTGACGCACCTTTCCAGATGCTGGTTTCAGACCTGGGGTACTCGGATTATCTTGGCCGCCTGGCAATCGGCAAAATCTTTAACGGAACGGCGAAATCCGGTGACAACCTGTTGTGTATCGGCGAAAATGGACAGAACACACCGCTTCGGATTTCAAAATTGCGGACTTACGAAGGCATGCAGTTAGCGGACGTTCAAGACGCTCTGCCGGGTGATATCATCGTACTGGCGGGTGTTGATGAAGTCGAAATTGGCGATACGATTTGTAATGTTGAAACCCCGCAAGCACTGCCGCGAATCCGTGTTGACGCACCCACGGTGTCTATAAAATTCACCATAAATAACTCACCGTTTGGAGGGCAAGAGGGCAAATATGTGCAGTCCCGTCGAATACGCGATCGCTTATTAAAAGAAAGCCGTACCAATGTTGCCATTGAGGTTGAAAAAACTCAGGATCGTGACAGTATTTTGGTCAAAGGGCGCGGCGAATTGCAGCTCGCTATCCTCATTGAAACCATGCGGCGGGAAGGCTATGAATTTTGCGTGGGGCGTCCCGAAGTGATTTTTCGTTATGAAAACGGTAAAAAATCAGAGCCGTTGGAACGGCTGTCAGTTGATTGTGAAGAACAGTTCCTCGGTGTCGTAACTGAAAAACTGGCGGCGCGCAAAGGTAAGATGATCAACCTGACCAATAACGGCAAGGGACGTGTGCGAATGGATTTTTCCGTACCTTCCCGCGCTTTGATCGGCTATCGGGACAAGTTTCTTACTGACACCCGCGGAACCGGAATCATTTATTCGTTGTTTGATGGCTATGGCGAGTATCGCGGAGATTGCCCCACGCGTTTTACCGGTTCCATTGTTGCTGACCGCAACGGTAAATCAGTTGCTTATGCTTTGTTTAACCTGGAACCCAGAGGACGGCTTTTCGTTACTCCCGGCGATCCGGTTTATGAGGGTATGATTGTGGGAGAACACAACCGCAGCCAGGATATCGGCGTGAATCCGTGCAAGGAAAAAAAACTGACCAATATGCGTGCTTCTGGAAAAGACAATAGCATCATCCTTACACCGGTCAATAAGCTAACGTTGGAGCAGGCGATCAGTTTCATTCGTGAAGATGAACTGGTGGAAATCACCCCATTGTCCATGCGAATGCGTAAGATGGTGCTTTCGGCTCAGAAACGCCGCACGATGCGCTCATCCGTCCCTGAAACAAAAAAGGTATCATGAATCAATGGCATTGCTAAGAGAACAAATAATCAATGAACTCATACGCATATTTGAAGATTGTTTCGAGATTAAAAATCCCGGAATGGATGATAATTTAAGAGATGAACATGAGTTTGACAGCATTGATGCCATTGAACTGCTGGTTGAAATTGAAAAATTGCTTGGATTTGCATTAACCCAAGAAGAAAAAAAACAGGCTATGGATGTCCGTACGATGAATCATATCTGTGACTATATCGAAGCGATTCAAGCGGACAGAACCCAAAATGCAAAATGAAACGGTTTGCCGAATTCGGGATTCCGAAATCTGCATTCCGATTTCTTTATGATTGCTTATGGAACGAAGAGTTGTCATTACTGGCGGATCAGCGATAACGCCCATCGGACACGCCAAAGGGGATATTGTCAATAGCCTGATTAACGGTATTTCCGGCGTCAAACCGTTACGTTCGGATCATCTGTTGACCGACTATATTCATTCCAGAGTTTTCGGAACGGTTGATTATGCGGTCGAATACGATTTTAAACGCCGTTTTCGTAAAACAATGGGCCCGGTGGCCTATTATGCGTGTCAAGTGGTCAAAGAGGTTTTAGAGGCGTCCGGTCTGACTGAGGATTTTATCACCTCAGGCCGTCTGGGCGTTGCCTTTGGTTCGACCCACGGCAGTCCGACGGTTCAACGCAGTATTTATAAAAAATTTTTCAGCCGCTCCCGAACCGAATTTGGCGCTATCGGTGCAGTGGATTACCTTAAATCCATGGTTCACACCACGGCGGTTAATATTACCAAAATGTTCGGCATTACCGGGCGCGTGATTTCATCCTCAACGGCCTGTACCACCAGCAGTCAGTCGGTCGGCTTTGGTTATGAGATGATTAAATTCGGCATCCAGGATGCCATGATCTGCGGCGGAGCCGATGAATATGACACCACCACGGTTGCTGTTTTTGACAATTTGCTGGCCTGTTCCACCGCATTTAATGACACGCCTGATCTGACTCCCCGGCCATTCGATGCCAACCGTGACGGTCTGGTCGTCGGTGAAGGCGGTGGCGCTATTTTACTAGAAGAATACGAGTCAGCCCGCAAACGGGGCGCTGTCATTTTAGGTGAAATCATCGGTTTTGCATGCAACAATAATGGTGGGGACCTGATTTTGCCCAATGTGGACGGAATTAAAGAGACCCTTAGATTGGGTTTGGCAAGCGCCGGCATCGCTCCCGATGATGTGGATTTTGTATGCGCCCATGCTACCGGAACCAAAATGGGCGATATTATCGAAGCCATGGCGATTCACCGAATTTATGGCGATTCACCATACGTGGCAGCGTTAAAAAGCTACATGGGACACATCATGGGAACCTGCGGTGTGGTTGAAACGTTGCTGACGTTGTACATGATGGAAAAGGGCTTTATCGCACCTACGCTGAATCTGGATGAAATTGATTCCCGTTGCGCCATGATCCGGCACGTTACCGGAATTTTAGATGAAAAAATCGGTATTGCGGCTATTCAAAATTTTGCTTTTGGTGGTGTCAATACATGTATTATTTTGAAAAAATTTGAAAACTAAAAAATATCCTAAAGGCATCAGTTGTTTTTTTCCTAATTGTAATGACTCTTTGTTAATTCCCGTGGTTGTTTGTTGGTTATTGTAATTTATCAGTTATTTGAAATTTGTTATTTGGAATTT
>JAOZRC010000805.1 GCA_029940345.1 Desulfobacterales bacterium | reverse complement strand
ATAACATAGAAACTTTTCGACCGCCATCGGCGGTCACTTTGCATACGCCTCCGCTTCATAATAACTGACGCCTATAACAGGATAGCCGGGTTGATTCCATTTTCCATTATCCCAGTATTCCGGCTGGGTGTTCTTCTCTTTTTTTTCCAACTAACATTTTTTCCCTTCACAACTTTTCCCATTCATAAGCCGTGATATTTTTCTCCTCTTTGGAAAACTCAATGCCGATCATATAGGTAACTTTGCTGTCTGAATATTTTTCGTAATATTTTTTAGCCTTTATCTGTTGCAATGCCGAATTTTTATCCTTGACCAATTCAGTTACCTTGAACTCGAAAATATAGATGATTTCCTCAAATTTCAGCGTCATATCAATTTTTCCGTGATCAGTCGTATCTTCAGGTGTGACGTCGAGTCCGAGAGAAGCGAAATAGCTGTAAAAAATCGAAGCGTAGTAGCCTTCGTAATCAGCAATATTGTTTTTACGGTACCAATCGTGAGGTATGGATGCAAAGAATGAATGAAAGATGTCCTTCATCTTTTCGATATCACTTTTTAAAAGCGCATCATAAAGATTTCGCTGAATCTTATGTCTTGTAACCACATTTTGTGAAAGCCGGGTCAACATATAATCATTGAAGCTATGTTTAACCTCCAAATTGGGGTATTTCAAAATATATTCCAGTTTTACGCCGATTTTTCTTTTTTCTGCAATCGTCAAATACCCGGCTTGAAATAACAGCGTTTCAATCTGAATATTTTCAATATCGAAGCTTCCGAGTATCTCGCGGTTTTATCAATATAAATATAATCGTCGCCTCTGATTTTGCTGAATGTTTGTATGCCGATGGGTAACTTTTTCATGTTTTGTCCCCTTATATTCATTTCAACCAGTTTGCGCCAGACCTCCATGTATATAAATCACCATATTCTGAACAGATATTTTTTGCAAGAGCCAAGTGTGACCGCAATATTTGAATGTGCAGAACCATTACCGGGCGTCCTTCATGTCAGGCTGAAAGTAGTTAACATTTCCGTTTGAATTGACCTGATTATATTGCTTGACGGCAAATGAAGGGCGCCAAAAATTGTCTTGACAAAAAGCAAGTTCTTAACTTACATCTTCTAACATGAAACGGATATCGGGTTGTGTGGCCTGATGCCGAATCATATTTATCTCATTGTCATTCCTGCTGACAAAAGGCTAACGAGAGGAAACAATACACAATCGAATAACTCCGACTGATAAGGTAGTGACATTGATCGCCTGAACTTAGTTAGTGTCTTTTAAGATTGTTTGGGTATCGCCCGAGGTTTAATTGAATACAATTCTTAGAGGGGGAAAAATATGCCTGCAAACCGAGTCTGCCCGAAATGCAATTATCAGAGAAAGCCCACTGACGATAAATCAGTATCTGAAAATGAATGCCCGAATTGCGGGATTATTTATGGCAAATTCACAAAAATTCAATCCCAAGCGAAATCTGAAACACTTGATAACAATGAATCAAAACAAACGAATGTACAAAGACCGAGAACCGGTATTAAAAAGCCAATCTTAATTTATGGCGGGGTGGGCATTCTTATCGCCATCATTCTTTTTGTCATATTCATACAGCCTGAAAATTCTCCGCCAGCCACGGATATGGCTAAGGCATTTGATATTAAAATTCCCGGAGAATATATTGGCGAATTTGTCAAAGATGGGCGAGTTTCAACCATTGCATTTGAAATCGACGAGGCGTATCGTATTCGGCAACTGGCAGTTACGGACAACCGTTTTAAAAATTACCAGAAAGAGGTTGAATGGCGCTTTCCCGATTACCTTAACGCCGTAACCTACCGTTGGAAAATGGATGGTCGCGGTAACCAGATTGCCGTGAATTTGGAAAAACGGCTGCTGCGGGAAGGCCAAAGCCTGACGATCGAAAATATTCGCGACGGCGAATCGCAAGGCGCCTATGTGTTTCTATCGGATAAACTGGTTGAAGACGCGCCTTCCGTCGCTCTGCTCAGACTCACCGCAGACAAAAAAAGTCTTTATGTCCAATTCAATTTGCAAGTTCCCGCCATCGGCCCGGCACCACGCCCGGAAAATTATTTTAATCGTGTTTTTCGCGCAACAGCGTTGGATTTCAGCAATCACTGTTCTCCCGGGATATTCTTTTTGGGAGACGGCAACAACAATCTTTCCGATCCCTCCTTGATGGCGCATGTCGCCCATTTTGCCGGCGGTGCGGTTGGATGGAAGGAAAACACGGTTTGTCGTTTTAAATACCCATCCCTGATGTTATGCGCCATTCTGTTTACACCGTCTGGTTTCAAAGGGATGGACCCGAGCCTCAATAACTCTCGCTACAGAAAGCATTATGAGTTTGAGGCGCACGCTGATATGAAATTCGATTTTTGGGAACCCTATATTGATCCGGCAGCCATTTGGATTGGAAAAGACGGTTACGGCCATGCCCGCATTGAAGGAACATCATTGCCTTTTGCAATCCGCAAAGCCGATTTGAAAAAAAGCGACCAAATGCCGCCTAAACCGGACTGGAACGCCATGATCGTGCATTACCAACTGAAAAAATAATAGAATCCCTGGCATCCTTCATATCAGGCTAAAAATAGTTTACACTTTTGAAGGAGTGAGGCTCTCAATGAACCACTAATAAACACGAATGTTTGAATTGTATTAGCGTTCATTAGCGTTTATTCGTGGTTCGCATTTCTT
>JAOZRC010000804.1 GCA_029940345.1 Desulfobacterales bacterium | reverse complement strand
ACAGCCAGTGTATGAAAAAGCAGAAAATGATACCTACTGGTCTCATACAACCCGATCAAAATCAGAATTGCAATCAAAATTTCGACGTATTTGTTGAACGGGACAGTGGGTTTTTTTATACTGTTGAGTTCCATTTTACCTCCTGTTGTTTTATAGGGGGTTTGTTCAATCCTGTTTTTGCGGTATTACTTTCAAAATTTTATCAAAGTCAAAATCAGCGACCCGAACTGCCAGCGCATCGGCCAATGCCGCATTATATGAACGGATGTCATCCGTCAGACTTTCAACGCTGTCCGAGTCACCCAGCACGGATGCACGTTCCAGCCCGGTGAGCAATTCATGCGGCAATGCGCCGAGGGCTTCCGGCGTGAGGGCCTTCAATGTGTCCTTTTCAGATGTGACGGGCTCATTATAGATTTCGGTATATTTGTACACGGCCTGCAAGCCTTCCTCTGAGGTGAGGTAGGGATTCATATACAATTCGGTCAATCGGCCGGCCTGCAAGTATTTTTCGCTGATCTCGATCATCCACCCCACATAGGACCCGGTTACCAGCATAGGAGCGATTTTGGACTCAACAATAGAATGAAAACTGCCGGGCATGGTTTCGATCACACCGGTTTGATAATAAGGTTCGGGATATACATACCCGGCAAGATTCTGAAATTCATCCAAAATCACCAAAACCCTCTGATCAAGTACATCCGCAACTCGATTTGGTGCGGAATACGCTGTTTTCCACATTAAGTCGTGAAATTCTGATTCCTTATCCTGTATGAAAAAAGTTATTTTATCAAGAATATTGCAGATATGATTAGTCGCGATGAGGTGTGACTTTGCGGGAACCGGGGATGTTGGTGTGGAACTTGAATCAGATAGCGAAGCAAAGTTGAAAAAAGAGTGAAGGTGTGATTCAAGTGGTTCAATCAGATGGCAAAGGAGAGAAAAGTCATAAGAAATAAGTGGCCATGGTGGGTGTAAGTTATATTGTTTGACAAAAAAGCCGCGTGAATTTGAAAATGCATGCGGCTTTGATGGTTTAGATAAAAAATTTAAAAAGATTACACTCATATAAAAATATGATAATGTCTTTGATTACGTCGGAGTTCAATAGAACCGAACAGACTTGGCTTGCTTATAAACGCTATTCCATATTTCCAATCTTTGTTTGAATCTCTTCCATCTGTTTTTGTAAATTGGCGGCCTGCTTTTTTAACTCCGTCAAATTCTCTTCTTTTGAAGCAGCAACATTCGTTACATTTCCTACTCCCGGCATACCGCCACCACCCATACCACGACCGCCGCCACCTCCCATGCCTCTTCCACCGCCACCACCCATACCACGACCGCCGCAACCTCCCATTCCTCTGCCACCGCCTCCCATACCCCTGCCACCGCCGTCCCCCATACCACGACCGCTCATCTGGGGTTGAACGTCTCTGCCCGCTCCCGATTCACTGACGCCGGATTTTTCCGTCACGGTTGCCTGGGTGGAAGGATTCAGGTTGCCTTTTTTGTATCTTTCGACCGCTTCGCTGACGGTTCCTGTCTGCCCGGTAAACACTTCAACACTGCCGGCCGAAAGAGTCTTAATCGCATTTGGCCCGCAGTTGCCTGTCAACACAGCCATGACGCCTTCAGAGGCTATGAAACTGGCGGTTTGAATACCGGCTCCGCCGCTCAGAGCAGCATTTTCATTATCAAAAGCCTCAAAACTCATATCATCAGTCTCAATAATAACAAAGCAGGCGCATCTGCCGAAACGCGGATCAATCTGAGAATTCAGATTTTTTCCTGTAGAACTCACTGCTATCTTCATTTTTAAACCTCCTTAATTAAACTGCTATGTACGCAAAGTCCGTGGATTCATATTAATCAATTCCGCTCGTTACGAGGCTCCACCTCGTAACGGGGAATCTGAGGCTCTGCCTCCTGCGCAAGACGCCGTGCCACAGTGCGTTACGAGGCAGAGCCTCGTAACGAGCAACTGATTTGAATGTGTCCTGCATTATGTTGGTAGCCTTCATCATCAATCAATGCGTTTAAGTTTTTGCGGATATTCTTTGGCTAAATCAACATAAAGTTGTTTTCCATACGCCCAGAATTCTTTATGCTTTTCCAAAATGTTTCCAATAATTTTAAACGGAACCCCGGCGGCAATTTTTTCATCAGGGATAACTTTGCCGTTTGGCACAACGCATCCTTCGGCAACGATACTCTGGCGCCCAACGATCACATCAAACCCAATGACGGCTCCGAGACCGATAACAGCGTAAGATTTTATCAGTTTACCGTGGATTATTGCGCCGTGGCCCACCGTAACGCGTTCTTCAAACTTTGACAATCCATCGGGGCGTATATGCACAACGGCGTTTTCTTCAATAGCCGTGCCATCCCCAATTTTGATACTTCCATAATCCCCCCGTAAAATGGCGCCATGGCCGATGTAACAACCGTCACCGATGACAACATCCCCTATAACGACGGCGGTGTCGCTGATGTAACTGGCGTTTCCAATTTGGGGGATTCGATCACCATATTGATAAATTGCCATGTTTGTACTCCTGTAAATGTATAAACACTTCAAGGTAACGTTCAGGTAACGTTCGTTAAACGTTTAAAAGTGGATATTTTTTGCTATGGAAAGATGACTACATACCTTATCCAATTCAAATTTTTCGACCTGTGCGGTTACAATTGTCGGTGTAGGGTGGGCATCGCCGGATACTG
>JAOZRC010000803.1:1224-2731 GCA_029940345.1 Desulfobacterales bacterium | reverse complement strand
ACCCCACGGGTGTGGGGAACATCACCGTAAAGATAACAATCATTGTCATCATCTCGGTTCATCCCCACGGGTGTGGGGAACATACTGTCTGCAACCTTCCGAATTTAAAGACCTTTTTGAAACACTAATTTTTTACCACAATATTCTGACATTTTCAACATAATATATTCAATTGTCAAAGAGCACCTTCTTTGGTTGTTTTCTTCGTTTCCGGCGGCAGGAATGACACCAGCCTCAGGCCGTCATAATCAAGCGGAATCCGTCGATTTTTACCATACGTTTGAAAATCGAAGCCTGACTCCGTATTGGCCGCCCATGCCATGGCGACATTGCCGTTTTCCGCCAATGCGGTTATCTGCTCCCAGATCATTTCGCGGATTCGCCTGGATACATTGCCGACATATACACCAGCGCGTATTTCAAGCAGCCAGATGGCCATCCGACCGCGCAGCCGCGGAGGAACATTTTCCGTTACAACCACTAACATACTCATTTTATTTGCTCCTGTGGCCGGAATCACCAATTGATAATGGTTCGGGAATCGCTGGTGGCTGTGCATCCGCCGGCGGCGGAGGTGGTTTGATTTCTCCAGCCGCCAGGATCTCTTCAATGGTCGGAATAATCTTTTTCAGCAGCCGCGTTTGCCGAAAAATATCGCGGCACGCAATCCGCACTTCGCGATCCGGCTGCGAAGGATTTCGGCCTGCAATTTTAAACGCCACTGGCACGACCGTATCGAATTTAAAGATATCGGCAATGTCATAAACGAAAGAGAGCGGTTTGCCGGTGTGAACAAAACCTACCGCAGGTGCATAGCCGGCTGCCAGAACTGCCGCTTCGGTAACACCGTAAATACATGATGTGGCCGCACTCAGACAGCGATTGGGCACATCGCCGGCCTCCCATTTTTTGGGATCATAACGCCGCCCTTTCCAATTGACACGATATTGCCGCGCCAACAATTGGTATATTTTTTTGACGCGGGCTCCCTCAATACCGCGGAGCTGCTTCACACTGCGGCGTTCAGGCGGTTTTTCGCCAAAGCGCATCTCAAACATTTTTTTGACCACTTTCAAACGGAGCCCTTCATCAAGGGCCAGTTTGGCCTGATACAGCAGTTTATCCGAACGCGCACCGCCGGGTTGTCCGGCGGAATAGAGGCGCACACCGGCTTCGCCCACCCAGATCAAAAGCGTTCCTGTGGCGGCGGCGAGTTTGACCGCTGCATGGCTGATGCGCGTGCCCGGTTCCAGCATGATGCAGGCTACGGAACCCACCGGGATGTGTTTGCGCTCGCGGTCTTCCCCGTCCACTTCGTTAATCACCACAAATGCGCCGTCTTTCACATCAATACGGCCATAATAAACAAAAATCATGGACACCCGGTCTTTTATGGGGATTGGTTTTAGCGGAATGAATGGCTGCTGGCTCATGATTTTCGAATAACCTCCCACACCGCGCTGCGTCCGCGGCCTGTGATTTTGACAACACCTTCTTTTTTCATTGC
>JAOZRC010000803.1:0-1124 GCA_029940345.1 Desulfobacterales bacterium | reverse complement strand
TGGGAACACTGCTCCAGCACCTGATAGTATTCCTCCTTGCGCTGCTCAACAATTGTTTCAAAGCTGATGAAACGACAAACAGAAAAATCCCCCTGAATCAGCAAAAAAGAGGTTGCAAGGCGAGAGACTCTGCCATTGCCGTCCCGAAACGGATGAATACAGAGCAGATCGAAAATACAGGCGGCGATGGCCAGCAGAGAAGGAATCTGTTGATTATCGCTGATGCGTCGGTATATAGTACACAACATTTCTATGGCAGCCGGTGTGTCCGTGGCTGAAGTCGGAACAAAGCGCACCCGTCGCTCATTGTCAGGTAGAATCTCAATAATCTCATTATTTTTAGATTTCCAGCGACCGGCATCACCGGACATACCGCTCTGGGCAAAGGCATGAAGTTTGAGAATGACTTCCGGACTGAAATCAACGCGCCGTTTGCGGGAGAATATCCAATCCAATGCGTTGCGATATCCGGCCAGTTCCTCTTCGGAACGGTTTTGCGGCCGCGCTTTGCCTAACACCACAGGCCGCAAACGATTCGCCGCAATTGACACCCCTTCAATGCGGTTGGATGATTCCACGCTTTGCACGATGGCTTGTTCCCGCAACATAAGTATCACCTCGGGGCGTTGCTGAATCAGCAACTCCTGTTTGCCGCGTGCCTGCATGCACTCTCCCAGCAGCCATGCCGTGGCCACGGGTATATTTGACGATGAAATTCTTTCTACTGTAAGTTTATTCATAACAGTATGTTAACACATAAAGTATCCAATTGGTAGCTAATTATTGGAAGCGGTATCCAATTTCAATCAACTACGAATTTCGCGCTTGCTGCTTCAGATGGGCTTCTTCTGCCAAACGGATCGATTCCGACCATGAATCAAAACAAAACCTTTTAAACCGATTGAGCTTATGAGCCACCGGTAACAATTCGCTACCGGTTGTGACGGTTCCCACTGCCAAATGATATTCAGATAGTGCTTCTATGTACTCCTGGCGACGCTCTTTGGGAATGATAATAGGCGGATAGCCGGCTCTGATCACAGGAATATTGGATACCAGCCGGGCGATTCTTCCATTGCCATCCCAAAAAGGATGAATTCTGACAAAAGCGATATGAAGGTGTG
>JAOZRC010000134.1 GCA_029940345.1 Desulfobacterales bacterium | reverse complement strand
CCCAGGCTATATCACTTTGCCGCTTTGCGGCATAACCTCTCCCCCAAATCCGTTAATTAGAAAAAATGTCATTCGGCGAAAATCTATCCTTCTTTTTCAGTATCTTCAAATATTCACTTTCGATATTGTCATTATTGATGAATAACACCTTTCCCCAAATAGCGACTTCGAACAAGAGGTCTCCGGCCCATGCATCAGTGCTTGACATGGAATAAAAGCCTTCAATACGATAATCCCCGGTAAAACAATTGCTGTGATATATTTTACCTATTTCGTACACATGATGCCTGTATGGTGAACGCATCGCTTTTGTCAGCTTTTTATAGGCTATAACCGGATCATTTCCAGGAATTTTAACTATTTTTCGTTGAATCAATCGGTTCATTTGGCATCTTTTTTTACCTATTCAATCGAACCAGTGCCAGGAAGCTTTAAAGACTGAAAATTTTTCGACTTGTGCAATTGAAATATGATATTCCTTAAAAGCTCCATGAGAGCGGCATATTTGTAGTACAATAATGCTCTGATTCGGACAGAGCCCCATCGGGCATGCGCGTCAATCTAAGACTATAACAATCTGTTTTTATTGGACACAGTCAGTGGCCTGCTGTAACAGACGAAAGATGAAAAACCTTGCCTGATAAGGGTTTCTGAAAACTGTTTATCCCTTCACCAGACAAGTATGACCGTAGGGGCGAACCTTGTGTTCGCCCTGAGTCCGCGAATTATCACAAATCGGGCGAACACAAGGTTCGCCCCTACATCAGTGCTGATTCCACGGTTGGTGATATTCACAATCGGGCTGCTAAATATGTTCAATTAAAATAGGTTGTTACAATGATATCTTGACGCGTATGCCTGGCGGAACTCTGAATAAATTGTACAGCTTGAAATTTTTTATAAAATCATCATTTTTCATCTTCGATCAGTGATTACACGGTATGAGGGTTAGATGTAGGCGTTAATAATGAATAAATATCGCTGTAAGACCAATTATTAAGCAATAGGCGGCAAAATAAACCAATTTACCTCTTTTTACAATACGAAGCATCCATTTGCATGCGAGTAGCCCTGATATAAAGGCGGCTATAAAACCGACGCCCAGAGCAACTCCGCTGACATCGGTTTCACTGGCAAATTTTCCGCTGAATATATTAAGAACATTTTCACCCAAAATGGGGATTAACACCATCAGAAAAGAAAATTTTGCCACTTCCGCTTTTTTATTGCCAAGTAGCAAGCCGGTGGCAATTGTCGCTCCTGATCGTGAAATTCCGGGCATAACGGCAAAAGCTTGCGCAATTCCGATAACAAATGCATTCTTATAGGAAATCTCTTTCTTTTTAGGATTGGAATGATAAGTGAGTGCAAGCAATGCGGCTGTAACTAACAGCATGCAACCGACAAAAAGAATAATATTGGCGTTATTGAATATTTCTTTAACAAAATCTTTAAAAAACAACCCCAGGATTGCCACCGGAATCATTGAAATAATAATTTTTACAACATATTGGGTGTCATCATTCCATCTGAATTCAAAGAAACCCCTGGTGATCAAAGCGATATCTTTCCAAAAAACAACGATTGTACTAAGCACGGTCGCTCCGTGAACCACGATTGTGAACATCAGGCTTTCTTTCGCTTCGACACCCAAGAGCGCTTTGCCAAGTTCCAGATGGCCACTGCTGCTGACCGGCAAAAATTCTGTAAGTCCTTGAATGATTCCTAATAATAGAGCTTCTATCCAACCCATTTTTTTATATCCGCGTCAAAATAAAAAAATGCGAAAAACATAATTTTCGCACTCCTGAACTGCACTTGACCATAATTTGTAAACAGGATATAATATATGTATATCAGATGATGATTATTGTAAATATTATTTTTTTAAATCAGTGGAAAAATATCGTATTCCATTTTTGGTTTTCCTGTAGCACCCGTAAGCTGTGAGCTTCGCACCCTGCTATTCTTGAAAAACCAAAATCAGATCAGTATATTATGTCTCCGACGAGACAAACTGACAATGTCCTAAAGAAGAATGCTTGATTTTGTATGCGAATTTTTTTCTATTTCCTGACTATAACGGATTTGAGAGAGGCGTATTCAGTATATTTTCTATAACACTATATCACGTGAAAATTAGCAAATATCAGCCGAATTTTATCACTAAATATAAGGATGCCCGCTTTGATACACTATTTTGAACCAACATGGCTTAACGCAATTTCGAAGATAAACAAACTGTGTTCACTTAAACTGAATTATGGTTATCGCATCAATGCATACCTTTTAATTATCGCAGTGTTATTCGGAGGGCTGGTGTGCATATCCGCTGTTCAGGCTGAAGAGAAAAACGACGCCTCTATTGCAGAGTCATCTGATCTGACAGCGCAGTACGAAACGCTTAAAAAATCTATCGATAAAACGTTGAAGAATGAAAACGCAACGGTCGTTCATTTAGAAAAAAAACGGGTGGCTTTAGAAGAAGAGAAGCAGGCACTATTAGCGGAACTCAATGCCTACAAAATTAAGCTTTCCACGAATGGCAACATACTGCTTTCACCGCAAACGCGCATTGAATTGATTGTACAGGCCTGGACGGATCATCAAGCCGATCAGGCATCGATTGCCGAAAAATTGAAAAATATGAAAACACAACGGGATGAGATCAATCAGTTGCGTTTGCAAACCGATGAGCAATTCACGCTAAGTCAAAAACAACTGCATGAAATCGACACCGATGTACCTAATGTTGCTGAAATTCAGGTTTTGGTCGATCGTATGGAAAAGCGCATCCGGATATTAGTCCGCAACCTGGAATTCCTTGAACACCACCTGGAAAGTTATAACCTTCTGGTCGAAAAATTAGAAAACACGCATACCGAATTTACGGATCTTTCGTCCAAATTTAAGCATCAAATTGAAGAACGTAAAAAGCAGGCGCTTTTTATGCGCCAGGAACAATTTTCCATATCCCTGATTGCTAAACAGATCAAAGCGGAAGCGGAGTTATTGTTTAGGCTGATCTTGCGCTTGTTCTCAATAGATTTTTGGCGTAACACAAATATGATGCAGGACCGAAATTTTTTTCCCCTGATTTCCAGCATATTATTGTTTGGCATCAGCCAGCTACTTTTGCTGCGCTTTCGAAGATATTGGGTCGCCAAACTGCATAAAAACGCTATACTGGCCCCCTGGCGCAGCTTTGCATTCGATCTGTTTTTGCGGTCTTTATTGCTTTGCGGCGCACTCCTGTTTTTTTATATTTTCACCCATATTCATAAATTGCACACAGCGATTCCTATCATGCGACCCCTGCTTCATATTCTGATCGGTTGGCAATTTACGCAATGGATCCAGGATTTTCTGAAATTAGGAAACTTACGCAAAAAAAATATGGCGCCCGGGATTTTAAATTCACGCCTGATTAGGCTCATTTTCCTTATCCGTGCCTTTGTGACTGTTTATGTGATGATGGCCTGGCGTCTTGGAATCAATGGCGCCCTTCCACAATGCCTCCGCATTCTCTTCCTGGCAGCGATCGTCTTATGGACAGTCCGGTTTTGGATCGCTTTTAAAAAAACAGACCCAGACGCTATGATCGTATCGCGCCATCTGGAGGGCTTCTTACGTAAATTTAAAAAAAACAAATCCGCAACCCAAACACTGCTCCGGACTCAAATTACGAACAGGTCTACGGATAACTATCGGACTTATCTGAAAACCGTTCTTTTCGGATTCGGAGATATCATTATTGGCGGCAGCCTGCTGTTGGAAATTGCCGGTTACGGCTCGTTGTCGCTTTACTGGCTGACATCCTGGGGACAGAGTATGGTGGTTCTCCTGTGGGGCGGACTTATTTTCCTGGTTCTATCTGAATGGGATCGCCTGGCGAATTCTACGCCACAATTAGTGGCTGATACACCGATTCAACCCGCCGCCGCTTCGATTAAGTGGCTGATGATTCGGATTGGCTGGCCAGTATGGTTCATTGCGTTTGCCGTTGCGATCCTGCTTGCGTGGGGTGCCAAAGGGCCGATGCTTGTCGGTTTCCTGACCATTTTGAACACCACTTTCGCAGTCGGCGGGCTGAAGCTAAGTATCACGGGTTTTATTTTCGCCGGCATGGTTTTGCTATTTGTCCATGTGACCGTGCGTTTGTGGCGGCACACCTTGAGCGTGAAATTTTTAACCGGCAGCGGATTGAATCGCGGTGTTCAAAATTCGATCAAACACATTGTAGCCTATCTTGTATGGCTGTTTGGCATCCTGCTGGCGCTGAATGTCGCCGGCATCAGCGCGACATCGCTCACCGTCATTTTCGGTGCGGTGGGAATCGGTCTCGGACTGGGACTTCAAAATATTTTTAACAATTTTGTGAGTGGTATTATTCTTCTTTTTGAAAGACCCATCAAAGTTGATGATATTGTGGAAATTGACAATACATGGGGAGAGGTCCACAAAATCAAATTCCGGTCAACGCTGGTGCGAACTTATGATAATGCGGCTTTGATTATTCCGAATTCCCAAATTATCAGCAAACGGGTGACCAACTGGAGTTTCAAGGACACCCGCGTGCGTCGTAAGATTTCAATTGGCGTCGCCTACGGTTCGGATGTCCAATTAGTCAAAAAAACGCTGCTTGAAATTGCCGCTGCCAACCGCGAAGTGCTTAAACACCCTAAACCGCAAGTTCTGTTTACAGATTTTGGAGACAGCGCCCTGATATTCAAACTTCGCTTTTGGTGTGACGTTGAAACTTTTGTTACGGTTGAAACGGAGATGCGTTTTGAAATCGTCCGCCTGTTCATGGAAAGAGAGATTATGATTCCTTTCCCCCAAAGAGATGTGCATTTGATTCAAACATAGACTGATTACAAAATCAGCTACTCTTGGATAATTTTGGCTAATTATTAACTGTTTGAATATTGTTATTCGTCAGTCATGCATTCTTTTAGGCCACTGAAATTATTGATATTATAAATGTAATACTGATTTATTCAAATTCAATTCGTTACGCAATAACTTGAAACTTCCAACTTAAAGCTTGTAACTGAGGAGTCATTAAACTATTTACTGATTATAACGGATTTGGGGGGAAGTAATGCCGCAAAGCGGCAAAGTGATATAGCCTGGGGTTTCAACCCCAGGTCAGTGATAATATATTTTTTTTACGCCCTGAAGGGGCGCGGCATGTGAAACAGATCGGATTAATCATACCGCGCCCCTTCAGGGCGCTGCTATCATTTCCATTCACGAACCTGGGGTTGTGACCCCAGGCTATATTACCTGACCTCTTCGAGGTAAAAATAATAATTTGTATGGTTTGTTATTACCCCCCCAAATCCGTTATAATCAAACTATTTATTATTTAAAATGTTTATGCTAATGTGAACAAAATAATCAGAGTAACCATTTTATAAATTGAGGTGAGCATGCCATGAAATTGAATTTAAGAAATAAGTTCCTGATACCGGTCATCCTGGTCGTTATCGTGAGTATTGCCGTTTCATCAATGATAACCTATCGCCATGCCAAAGATGCCATGATGGAAGTGATCACTTCCCAAATCACCCAAACCGCCCGCACAACTGCAAAGCATATCAACTGGTGGATCACCCGAACCCAACAGGACATTGTGAGCTGGGCGGATCAAAAAAACTATCAATTGGCCATAAATGAGGATTTTATGGGGCAAGCTGCTCGTAAAAATGCCCACGCGACTCTTTTAAAGCTGAAAGAGAACTATCAATTCTATCAAAATATCGCTGTTATTAACACCGATGGTCTGATCGTGGCTGCGGCGATGCCGGAATTGATCTGGAAACAAAACCTTTCGGAAGAAATCCATTTCCAGGAAGTACTCTCCGGCAACCTGGCTTTGTCGGACATTTTCATAAGCGAAGCGACTCTGACACCGGTTTTTGTTATCTCATCACCCATAAAAGATAAGGAAAAAATTGTGGGTGTGTTAAGTGGTGTCATCGAGTTGAAACTGTTCAATCAGCGTTTCATAGACCCTATCAAGGTGGGTCTGAACGGGTATGCGTATTTGTATGATGAGAACGGTCTCGTCCTGGCCCATCCCGACAGCTCGAATATCTTAAAGCTTAATTTAAAGGAAATCGGTCTGGAGAAGCGCATGCTGGCCAAAAAGGAGGGCATAATCACTTACACCTTTAATCATGTTGAAAAACGGGTTGCCTTTAAACGCCTCAGTCTCACCACATGGAGCGTCGCCGTCGGAGCCGTCACCGCAGAGATTGAGGCTCCCATCAGAGCGATCAGTTATACCCGTTTCAGCATCGGCCTGGCCGTCACGCTCTTTCTGACGATCGCCATGTGGTTTATTTTTGGAAAATTGATTATCTTGCCGGTGTCTGACATCGGCACCCGTTTAAAAGATATTGCCCACGGAGAAGGTGATCTCGCAACCCGGCTTGAAATTCCAAGTGATGATGAAATCGGCAAACTTGCCAATTGGTTCAATGTTTTTGTTGGCAAGCTCCAGGAAATTATCAAAGGCGTCGCTGCCAATACGGAAGTGATCAAGACCTCTTCCGCTGATCTGTCCGGTCTTTCTAAGCAGATGTTAGCTTCCTCCGAAGGAATGGCCCTTCAAAGCGCAAGCATCGCAAGCAGTCTTGATCAAATTTCCACCAGTGTTACGACCATGGCTTCCGCCACGGAAGAGATGAGTACCAACGCCCATAATGTCTCCGCCACCACCGACCAAATGGTTGACAATATTGATTCGGTAGCCGATGCGGTGGAAGAGATGAGTATCTCAATGAACGACATCGGGAAAAATTCAAAGAAAGCATCCGCAATCGCTGCCAACGCCATTTCGCTGGCGGAAACGGCAACCTCCACCATGAACGACATGGGAATGGCGGCCGATGAAATCGGCCGTGTCACCGATGTCATCCAACGCATCGCCCAACAAACCAATCTTCTGGCCTTAAACGCCACGATTGAAGCGGCTTCGGCGGGTGACGCCGGCAAAGGGTTCGCCGTGGTCGCCAATGAGATTAAGGAACTTGCCAATCAAAGCGCCCAGGCTGCGGGGGACATTCGCAACCGTATTGAAGGGGTTCAAACGAATTCCGATAAGGCGCTTACCGTGATCAAGCAGGTGGCCGCCATTATCGATGAAATCCATGCGGTTGTCAATGACCATCGCACCGCTGTCAGCGAACAGTCCGACCTCACGTTGGAAACGGCATCCAATATGTCACAGTTGAATTCCGCTGTCAGTGTTATCGCCGCAACCATTAATGAAGTTGCATCCGGGATAAATGATGTCTCGAAAAATACCGGTGCGACCGCGCTTGGCATCGATGAGATAACCGCCAACATCAACACATTAAACCAGACTGCCGATGATACGAACAAAGGTGCCGGACAAGTCAGCACCGCATCCCGGGAGTTGGCCGCCGTCGCCGTTGTGCTTCAAAAAACAGTAAACAAATTCAAGATATAAACGGAAAGATGCTTTTACGATACCTTCCGGAGGTTATATGACAAAAAAAATGCAAACCCAACTACCGCTTCAAACAACCAAAACCGTTTATCTGATTGACGGGACGGCTTACATCTATCGGGCTTATCACGCCATTCGGGGATTAGCCAATTCCGAGGGACTACCCACCAACGCCATTTTCGGCTTTACCAAAATGCTGCTAAAACTGATCGAAACCAAAGAACCCGAATATATTGCCATGTTTTTTGATGCCAAGGGGCCGACGTTCAGGCATGCGATGTATGCGGATTATAAAGCCAATCGCCCGCCCATGCCCGATGATCTGGTGGTGCAACTGCCTTATATTAAAAAAATTACGGGTGCTTTTAACATTGCGGTTTTTGAAAAAAGCGGTTTGGAAGCCGATGATCTGATCGGCTCATGTGCACGCATGGCGGAAAACGCCGGATTTGATGTGGTAATGGTGACCGGTGACAAAGATTTTAATCAACTGGTGACAGCCAAGGCAATGATCTGGGACCCGATGAAAGACAAAACGGTGACCTTGGATGATATCCGTAAAACGTTTGGGGTCAAACCGGATAAAATCATTGAAATTATGGGATTGTCCGGCGATAGTGCGGATAACATCCCCGGTGTTCCCGGTATCGGTCCCAAAACCGCGCAAACATTGATCAAAACATTTGGCAGTATACAGGCGTTGTATGAGCAGGTGGATACGATCACCAAGAAAAAGCAGCATGAAAACCTCGTCAAATATAAGGAACAAGCGTTGTTAAGCAGATCCCTGGTGACAATCGACACCCAAGCGCCCATCGCTTTCGATCCTGATGCCATGAAAGCTCAGACACCCAATCAGGACGCCCTTTACGATCTCTTCAAAAAACTGGAATTCAGACAGTTACAAAAGGCATTTCCCAAACCGGCCGATCTTTCCCAAAAGCGTTACCATGCAATCCTGGATAAAGATACGCTGGGTGATCTGATCACACGCCTTGAAACAGCGTCTTTATTTGCCGTGGACACGGAAACCACCGCCCCCAATCCCATGCGTGCCTGTCTGGTAGGTTTGTCATTCGCTTTGGAACCGGATGAAGCATACTATATCCCCTGCGCCCATGATTATGCGAACGCCCCCCGGCAAATGGATTGCAACGATGTCCTGGAAGCTTTGCGTCCGGTGCTGGAAAATTCGGATATTAAAAAGGTGGGGCAAAATATCAAGTATGATCAGATGGTTTTGGCGCGTCATGGTGTTCAACTGGCTGGCATTGCATTCGATACCATGCTGGCGTCGTATCTTCTCAACCCGTCCAAACGGGCGCACAACCTGGACCGGATTGCGCTGGATTTTTTAGACCACCAAACCATCACGTATGCCGATGTCGCGGGGAAAGGCAAACAAGCGCTGAAAAGTTTTGCTCAGGTTCCCCTGGACAAAGCGGCACCCTACGCTTGTGAAGATGCCGACATCACGCTGGCGGCGTATCAGGTTCTGACGCCCCGGTTGGAAAAGATTAAACTCACCGACTTAATGTCCCAGGTAGAGATGCCGCTGGTAGCTGTTCTGGCTAAAATGGAGATGACCGGCATCAATATTGATCAGGAAAAACTGCATGAACTGTCCAGCCTGTTTGAAAGCCAATTGGAAAGACTCAAGGATGAAATATACACACTTGCCGGCGAACATTTTAACATCCAATCATCCCAGCAACTCGGACACATTCTGTTTGAAAAACTGAAATTGCCGGTGCAGAAAAAAACCAAAAAGAAAACGGGATATTCCACCGATGTGAGTGTTCTCACCAAGCTGGCCGATCAACACGAATTGCCGGCGCTGATTTTGCGCTATCGCACGCTGGCCAAATTAAAATCCACTTACACAGATGCGTTGCTCGGGCTGATACATCCTGATACGGGACGCATCCACACCTCGTTTAATCAAACGGTCGCCGCCACCGGACGCCTGAGTAGCTCCGATCCCAATTTACAGAACATTCCGATCCGTACGCCTGAAGGGATGGAAATCCGCAAAGCCTTTATTCCACGCTCCGGATGGACGCTTCTGGCGGCGGATTATTCGCAGATCGAATTGCGCATCCTGGCCCATTGCGCCGATGATGAAATTATGATTCAGGCGTTCCAGGAAAATGAAGACATTCACACCCGCACCGCTACGGAAGTTTTCCAGGTGTTTCCCGAAATGATCACACCTGAACTGCGACGCCAGGCCAAAGCGATCAATTTTGGTATCGTTTACGGTATGAGTCCCTACGGTCTTGCCAAGCAATTGCACATCAGCCGCAAAATGGCCAAAATCTATATTGATAACTACTTTGGCCGCTACAAAGGCGTGAAGCAGTTCATGGACCAGGCCATTGCCCAAGCGCGCGACACCCAAAGCACAAGTACGCTGTTGGGACGCATCCGTCTGCTTCCAGATATCACAAGCGGAATAAAAATGGTGCGCGAAGCCGCCGAACGGATTGCTGTCAATACCCCCATACAAGGCACCGCCGCTGATTTGATCAAACTGGCGATGATCAAAACCGATACGGTTTTGACGCAAAAAAAGCTGCAAACCGCGATGCTTTTATCGGTTCATGACGAAATCGTGTTTGAAGCGCCGGCGGAGGAAGTGGAAGAAGTCAAAAAAATCGTCACGGATACGATGGAAAATATATGGGATTTAAAAGTTCCGCTTAAAGTGAACCTGGCCTGTGGCAAGAATTGGGCCGAGGCGCATTAGGTTGATGTCAGAGCCTGTTTGAAAAGTTGGTAGCCGAAAATGGCATCGGAACGGCGACAAAAATTGTTTATTTTCAAAAATCGGGGAAAAAGTATGATCGTTAACCAGT
>JAOZRC010000133.1 GCA_029940345.1 Desulfobacterales bacterium | reverse complement strand
CCTTTTTTTAGAATTCGGAGTTTACTCGGGAACAACCATCAATCATATTGCATCACAGGTCAATAATACGATACATGGTTTTGATTCTTTTAAAGGACTACCTGAAGAATGGGGGCATGTTCCGGCTGGAACTTTTTCCACGCATGGCGCGTTGCCTGAAGTAAAGGACAATGTGCAATTGCACATTGGTTGGTTCAATGAAACATTGCCTGAATTTGTCAAAAAATATGAAAAGCAAATATCTTTTTTACATATTGATTCAGATATCTACTCATCTGCAAAAACAATCCTGACTTGCTTACAAAAACAAATTCAAAAAGGAACCGTCATCGTTTTTGATGAATACTTTAATTATCCCGGCTGGGAAAACCACGAATACAGAGCTTTTCAGGAATTTGCTAGAGACTACAATTATAAGTATGACTATATTGGATATTCAGGCAAAGGTTTCTCTGTAGCATTGGCTATTCAATGATAAGGCCGCGAAAATAAATCGACGAAATTGGTCATTCACTGGATCAGAAGTTAATGACTGGCAAGTATTTGCAATGATAGCTGCTTAAGCTGTGATCATAATTTTTTTCAAGTTTCTATAAAAATTGGTAATTACATCATGGTTACGGAATATGGAAAATTTGGAATTCTGAAGAAATGGCTCATTTATTAAAAAACCGATGATAAACAAATGGGATATGACTACGGCAAATGTGAAATATGTCATACGCATATTCAGGAAAGGCGTATCAAAATAGATTTTTGGATCAGAGGCGAACTGATTGTAATCGACGGCATCCAGGCTGGTGTATGCCCCAATGCGGTGAAAAAATTGTTAACGCAAAAGTCGGCCAAAATATTGCAAAACTGCTCAATGATGTTGAATATATCGCAAAAAAGCCCAGGATGAAAGTCCCTGTGGTCAGTTATAAATATGATGAAGGGGTTTGCGCTTAATTCGCTGAAATGCTTCTCTGGGGCCAATTTTACCAACGACGTTTATCACCCCAACATCGAATCCGTTGGTTTTGTAGAGAGTCTGGCAGATCATATCAGACAAACTGATATTATATTATGTCCTGTTTTGCGAGGCAGAAGCATTCGGAAAAAGTTATTGAAGCATTGGCATGATAGTTACGAAAGCTTGAAAATTTGGAAGGCTAAAAAAATGGCTCATTTGGTAAAAATTGGAAATTTTCAGGGTGTAAGAATCCCTGAGTCTTTGATTCAACAGGCTCATCTCAAAGGAAAAGAGCTTAAATTTAAATTGGTTAATGATGGCCTCCTTATTTCCTCGGGTAAAGGGAGGCGGGAAGGTTGGAAAGAGGCTATCGAACAATCAATAGCTGTTTATGGTTATGAAGCAGTTGATGAAGAATGGCTCAATTTGCCTTTGTCTTCTGACGATGAGCTGGAGTGGTGATGGTATCGGTAACGCGGTTTGATGTGTGGCTTGTTGATCTCAATCCTACGAGAGGCAGAGAAATAAAAAAGACGCGCCCTTGTGTTGTGATATCTCCCAATGAAATGTCGTCACTTTCTACTGTGCTCATGGCTCCGATGACGACAAAAGGGTTTGAGTTTCCTTGTCGTGTCACATGTAGATTTAAAGATAAGAAAGGTCTCATTTTGCTTGACCAGATCAGGGCGGTAGATAAATCCAGATTAGTAAAAAAGCTGGGAACTATTAGTGGCAAAACTCAAATAGAGCTTTGTTCATGTCTTCAAGAGATGTTTGCGTTTTAAAGATGTTAATAAACAAAGTGCCTCAAAATTTTGGAAAAAAATAAACATTCTGAAATTATAAAATTTATCATCCGTTTGGCAATCAGTCTCGGTCTGCTGGGCTTTCTGATTACTAAAATTGATCCGGACAGCTTTACCGAACTCCTTCAAAACACTTCACTGATCGTCCTGTCTATCGCCTTTGCGCTTTTGTTTGCGGATCGTTTTTTGCAAGCATACAAATGGCAAGTGTTGGTCAATTATCAGGGAATGACCGTCTCTTTTTCCAATTTAGTCAAAATTCTGTTTGTGAGCAATTTTTTTGGCCTGTTTATCCCTTCCAATTTAAGCATTGATCTCATACGCGCCTATCGCCTTACCCAGACAACTTCCCAAAAGGTCAATTCCGTTTCGTCGGTCATTATTGATCGCTTTATCAGTTTGGCTTCACTGCTTTTATTGGCGCAATTCGGCGCTCTATCCGTAATTTTTTTTTATAATCAGACCCAAATCGGAACGTTTATCCTGAGTTCAGGCATATTTTTCCTTTTCGGCCTCTGGATTCTAAGATATGCGATTGTCAAACAAGACAATTTTATTAAACGGCAGGCATTAAAGTGGGAAAAAATCCGAATAAACCTTGCAAAACTGACTTCCATCGTCAATTGTTATCAGGATAATCCGAAAGTGTTGGTAAACGTATTTTTACTTTCAATGGGCAGCCAAATCGTTCGTATTGTCTTTACTTATTTGATAGCGGTCTCTTTAGGCTATCCGGTTTCGATTCTCTTTTTTTTTATTTTGGTGCCAGTGGTGTTAGTTCTGGCCATGCTGCCCATTTCAATCGGCGGTTTGGGTGTGCGTGAAGGTGTTTTTGTAGTGCTTCTCAGTAACATCGGATTATCTTATACCGAGGCCATGACACTTTCATTATTGACCTATTTTGTTGCGCTATCAGTAACGTTGCCGGGTGCTTTTATTTTTGTTTTGGAAGGTAAGCATAAAAAAAGAACAGTGTCATCTTGAAACAAAATGATAGGGGGTAAAAGTGTGCAATGGGGTATAATCCGATTGAAAATTTTCGAGGTTTAAGTTTTGAAGCGGTATCCGTTATCCTTCCCGTAATCAGTGAAACGGATTCTTTACTCAAAACGATTGAGATTATTGAAAGAGATTGCAACGCGCATGTGCTGGAATATATTATTGTCGTATGTGAAAAAACAACCGGGGAAGCTCTTCAAATTTGTGAAGCGCTTCACAACAAGAACCCCAAGCGCTTTATCCTTCATTTTCAACATCTTCCGTTCCTGGGCGGTGCGGTGCGGGAAGCCTTTGAACTGGCGCGCGCAAGCCATACGATAATGATGGCCAGCGATTTGGAAACTGACCCGAACACAGTGCGTGAATTTATCGCTCTTGCCATGCGCCATCCCAACGCAATTATCACCGCATCCCGCTGGATCAGGGGCGGCGAATTTGAAGGCTACGACCCATTAAAATTAATCCTCAATTATATTTTCCAAAAATTATTTTCTTATTTCTACCGGGTGAATCTGACTGATATGACATTTGGTTATCGTATTTTTCCAACTCGTTTGGTGCAGTCTGTACGGTGGGAAGATTTGAAACATCCCTTTTTATTCGAGACCTTGATTAAACCTTTGAGGCTGAAAACGGAAGTGATTGAGGTTCCATCGGTGTGGCACTCATGTTCGGATGGCGTCTCCCAAAACACATTTTTACAAAATTTTTACTATTTCGCTATCGGGTTTAAAGTTCTTTTCTACACCCGCAAAATGATTTTAAAATAAAGCGAAAGGAGTCTATTGCAAAAAAATGAAAAAAGTGATTGTAACTACAACGATAAATCCCCCCACAAAGGCGATCAGACGCTTTGATCAGATGGAAGAGTGGGAATTGGTGGTGATCGGCGATTTAAAAACACCCAAAGACTATAATCTGGAACGCGGTGTTTATGTAACGCCCAAGATGCAAGAAGAATATGACAAGGAATTATCTGACGCTATCGGTTGGAACTGTATCCAGCGGCGTAACTTCGGATTGCTCTGGGCTAAAGAGCGTGGCGCTGATATTGTTGCTGTGATTGACGATGATAATATTCCTTTTGAAGGCTGGGGACGGGAATTGATGATTGGTAAACCCACGAATGTTATCTTTTATGAAACCGGCTTGCCCGCGTTTGATCCGGTGGGTGCGACTAACGAAGGCCATCTTTGGCATCGCGGCTATCCGTTGCCGCTTGTGGCTCAAAGAGAGTATTCTAAATGCACTAATAAG
This sequence comes from Desulfobacterales bacterium, assembly GCA_029940345.1. Taxonomy (GTDB): domain Bacteria; phylum Desulfobacterota; class Desulfobacteria; order Desulfobacterales; family JAUCGF01; genus JAUCGF01. The sequence continues at coordinate 6,335 of JAOZRC010000133.1, read as the reverse complement.
ACAATTACACCTGATGTTCAAGCTGATTTTTGGAACGGTGATCCGGATATTGATGCGATCTGTCGTATGGAACATGCGCCGGAATGTCAATTCGATCCAGAGCGTTTTCCGATTGCCGCAAACAAAACAGGCCCCTTTAATTCGCAAAACACATTTATTTCAGGTGAAATCTTAAAAAATTACTTCCTTTTTCCGTATATTGGCCGCATGGATGATATATGGGCATCTTATTATGTGCAGGCTCTTGGCGCCAAAGTGGTTTATGGCAAGCCTTCGGTTTATCAGGAACGAAATGTCCACAATCTGATTAAGGATATGAAACAAGAATATTTAGGGTATGAACATAATCTTGACTTGGTCAAGGATTTGGCGAATGATCCCGAAAAAATCATGAAATATCTTCCGCAGCAATCAATAAAAGCATTTCAGATTTTTAAGAGGCATTTCCGTAATGAATAAAATACTGATCACAGGCGGGGCAGGCTTTGTCGGACGCCATTTTTGCAGAAGGTTGCTTGATGCCGGCGATGAGGTGCATTGTGTTGATAAAGTGGTTGAACACACCGGCGGCATTCATCCTGATAACGGTTGGCCATTGTTTAACCCTACAGATTATCTCAATTTTCATTTTTATCATCAGGATTGCAGGGCATTTTTCAAAAAGCGTAAAGACACGGATTTTGATTATGTCTTCCATCTGGCGGCTATGGTGGGCGGCCGTCTGATGATTGAAAATAATCCGCTGGCCGTGGCAGATGATTTGTCAATTGATTCAGAATACTGGCAATGGGCAGTGGAAACAAAACCGCGTAAAAGCGTCTGTTTCAGTTCCAGTGCGGCCTATCCGATTAAACTTCAAAGAAAAGATGCCTACCAATTGCTTAAAGAGGATGTGATATACTTTGATGACGATATCGGAATGCCGGATATGTCGTATGGCTGGGCTAAACTGACGATGGAATATATCGGCCGCATGGCATATCAGAAGCATAGCTTAAAAAGCGTCGTTTACCGGCCTTTTTCCGGTTATGGTGAAGATCAGGATGATACCTATCCATTTCCTTCGATCTGCCAGCGCGTTCTCCACCAAAAAGGGGCTGACAAGATTATCGTATGGGGCAGCGGCAATCAGATGCGTGATTTTATTCATATTGATGATTGCGTTGACGGTGTTCTTCTGACAATGGACCAAATTGACAACGGTGAGGCCATTAATTTGTCCACCGGAATTTTCACCAGCTTCAAACAATTTGTCAAAACCGCCGCCAATTTGGCTGGCTACGATCCGGATGTTGTGGGAATGTCAGATAAACCGGAAGGCGTTTTTGCACGTGCCGGAGATACGGCAAAACAGCGACAATTGGGTTTTCAGTTTAAGACCTCATTTGAAAGGGGCATTCGACGGGCTTTGGACTATTTTTCAACCGCTGATTGACGGATTAAAGGATTACGTTGATTAATCTTGTGTCTCGTACTCCGATTAGAGCTTTAAGAGACAAAACGCCACATAAGTACTTGGTCAAAAGTTTTCGGGTATTTTACGCACCGCTCATGGTGGGTTGCACCCCACCGGCTAATCTCGCCGGGTTTCAAACCCGGCGAGAGCGATGCTGGAAAACTTATGGCCAAGTACTTAGTAAGAAAATAATAAATGAAAAAAACGAAGCAAATAGTAATTGCATCTTCTGTTATTGTGCCTTTGGTGCTAACCGTTCTGTATCTTCTCAGTTGTACTTTAGCGCATCCAATCTCTATTTATCCATCTTTGAACAAAGCGCAACGCTCGCAATCAATTACACGTTTTCAATATTCTTCCAATCAGACCCGCATCGAATTAAATCCCATTGATGATCCCCACTTTTCTATTCCATTTGAAAAGCAATTTCGCTGGGATCAAAAAATAATTCTGAAAATAAAGGCATTAAAACAGATTAAAAGGTCTGATCTGTTTTTGGGCTTCCAAGGTAAATCGTATGCCGAAAAATACAAAAAACGAGGTGTTTTTATTGCCGAAATAAACGGTGCCGTGCCACGCCGTACTGTTCCTAAAATTTTGAGAATTGAATATCGCATTCCGGCCGGGAATTATCGTTCGTTGCGGTTTGATTTTGAAGGCCCTGCTGATAACGGGGATAGCAGTTCGGTAACGATTGAAGATGTACAACTTGTACCTTTTCCATTTTACGAAACGGTCTCTTTTGGCTATTTGCTTACGATTCTGTTTGCTTGCAGCTTAATCATCCCGGGAACACTGATTTATGCTTTATTTCAAGGCATTGATCCATCCGAAATCAAAGCGGAAAACCACCGCAAAAAAAATACCGCTAATCGGTATCTGATTATTTTTTTTCCCCTGTCTATCCTGTTTTATCTGTCCCTTTTCTTAATTTGGGAGCTGTTGCTTTTCTTCAATATTCCTAGCGGCGGTCTGATGTTGATATCCTTCGTCGGGTTAACGTCCATTCTCTTAGGGCTTGTGATTATATTTAAAAAAGGTTCCTTACTAATCTATCTGCTTAAATCGTCAAGACGCGAATTCCTGATTTTTATATTAATTGTACTGGTTTCCTTTTTTATAATTACAGTGCGCACTGATCAGCCTTTCACAAGAATTGATTATCAGTGGATTGCTTATGGAAAAACCTGTAATGCTTTTTGGGCGCATGACAATATGTTCCAATTTGTCAATGGCAAGGCAATCGCTGATAATGAACCTTTTGAAAAATATTATGCGTATGGCACCCTGGCCTATAATGTTCAAGACCGCGAAATGCTTCCTGGTGTGATATATGCGGTTTATCGCAAAATTGTCGGAGGGTTTTCTGCTTTTTTTGAGAAATCATACCTGACATATACAATTCTGGGAACTTGCATGAATGCGATGGTCATTTTTCCGTTGATTGTTTTATCCAGGACCTATTTCGGCAAACTTAATATTTACCTGTTTTCATTGTTTATTTCATTAAATGCGTTTGTAATTATAAACTATTATTACACCTGGTTTAAATTTACAGGCGCATCCTTATTTCTAAGTGGTTTGATTATTTTGGTGTCTGATTATACCAGGGTGTGGAATTGGCTGTTAGCCGGATTTATATTTGGCTTGTCAGTCAACATGCATGCGGGCAATGCGCTGGCGATCCCCCTGTTTTTTATATGGTTTGCCTATCTAAATATGAAAAACCATAAGTTCAAATTTAGGGGAGCTTTCCTACAGCCAATAACGCTGGTTGCTGTCTTTTTTATCGTCAATTTACCTTGGTCGGTTGTGAAAAAGGTTTGTTTCAGGGAGGATTACGCACTAATAAAGGGAAATTACTTGTATAGTGTTTCCTCCGACGAGGGATTGTTAGCATCCGTTATCTTATTTTTTAAAATGTTTCCTTTACAAGAGCAAATCGCCTTGCGTTTCGATCATCTCATCAGTTCTTTACGCTTTTCTGAAATCAGTTTGCTTTTTTCATTGTGGTTTCAACAAGAATGGAAGTTTTCCCTTCATTATTGGAATCAAACCGAGTTCTATTATATTTTGCCTTCAATTTATCCCCTTTTGCTATTTTGCATTGCCGGTTATTATTATAGAAAGAAAACGTTGCTTCCGGATCGAGTGAATATGAATGGTTCTGTTTCAGCCGGTATGACTTCGGGAACCTTGTTCGGTATCAGTTTGCTCACTTCTTTAATGGTCATTATTGCCAGTTACAGTCCGAACAGTTCGGATCTGACGTATCTTAATCCGATGGGAACACTATTGATTATTCATACCGTTTTGATTGGCTATATTTTAAATTCAGGGAAACTTATTTACCTGTTTTTTTCTCTTTATATGTTTCTTACCTCTCTGCGGTTGGCGTTTTCATTATGATAATTTTCTTCTATTTGATCCGAAACAGTTAAGTATGTCTCATTCTTTCTATCCTTTTTCAAAAGAAAAATTTCGCTGTTATGAGCTGATTCCTTTTGCGCTCTGCATTATTATGGCGGTGATGGCTTACTTCTATCTCTTTATCAATATTGATGTTGAGGTAACACTGCAAAGTGATTCTGAACACAGTTTTCAACTTTTTTGGGCGGGTGAAAACCAAGGGTATCGGGAATCATGGTCAAAGGTTGAAGATATTGATAGAAAAACCAAGCAGCTTACGATTAATATTCCGGATTATAAATTTGTCAGGCTATTGAATCCGATTACAAAATTACGAATTGATCCGCTTCTGGAATCATCCGAAATTACTATCAAACGTATCGAGGTAAGGCAGTTGGGATATCACCCGATAACGCTGGCGACTTCTGAAGATTTTGACAAATTAATTCCTCGAAATGATATTCAAAAAAAACAATTCGGTCCGGACGGCCTGAAAATTATTTCATGCGGTGAAGACCCGCAGCTTGAGTTGGCTGTCAAATCTGATATTGACTATATATTTTTAATGGCAGCTTTGATTTTAAGCTTAACCGTTGGCCTTATTTTAGGAATTTTGTTCAATTCCTTTAATACGGATGGCCGATTCGCTTACAGTCCTTATTTGATGACCGTTGTACTAGCTCTGATTTTAACAGGGAGCTTAATATGCGAAAAATTGCACTTTGATGAGTATGTTCATGTGGAAGCCGCTCTTTTTTATGAAAATCATTGGCTTCCGCCTGAAATTTGTGACCCGGATACGGAGGACACTTACAGCGTCTATGGCAGCTCCCGTTTGAACTCTTATGAAATTGTTTATTGGGTTGCGGGTAAGTTTTCCCGCTTGATGCGTTTTACATCTTTGAATGAGTATGTGCGATCACGTTTATTTAATATATTTTTGTTTTTAATTCTTCTGCTTTTGAGTGTCTATAAATGGGAATATCGCATCTTGACATTGCCGTTAATCATTTCCCCTCAAATTTGGTACACCTTCAGTTATTTCAATTCCGAAGCGTTTGCATTATTTGTGTTGGTGTTAATATCTTATCAGGTTTTGTGTAAAGAGAGTTATTTCAATGAATATCTGATAAAAACAGAAGTCAAAAATGAGGTCGTTCATGCTATCTTTATGGGCCTCTGTTTTTCCATCATGTTGCTCATAAAGAACACTTTTTATATTTTTATGATTTTTATTTTGTTGCACTTTTTTATCAGGCTTCTGAATAAGGAGTTTGCAAATCCCCGGATAGCGCTGAAAAGAACGATTTTTATCATATTGATTGCATTGTCTGTCTTCGGATTGAGGTATGCCTTAGATATTTATATCAATAGTTTTGATAGAAAAGCAAAATTAGCCGCATGCAAGGAAAAATTGGCTGAACCGATTTATAAAGCCAGCACTGAACTTAATGAACAACATCCCTATATCAATCTGAAAGATAGGGGGGTAACGCTTAGAGAGATGTTTACAGATCGTTATTGGGGCGTGCTTTCTTTTGCCAGTACTTTTGGAAATTATAATTACGGGTCAGCGGCATCCAGGCATTATTATAAAATATTTTTTTTTCTGACAGCGGGTTTGGGCTTCTTTGTCAGTATTTCTTTTATCACTGACAGATCGTGCCTGATTCCCTCCAAGCGTTTACTTTTGTTGCTGAATTTTATATTATGCGGCATCGTTGTTTTAGGATTGTCAATATGGCACTCATGGGTGCATGATTTTCAAGCGCAGGGTCGTTATCTTTTTCCAATTTTAACAATGTTCGGATTCCTTCTGTTTGAATCATTGCCATTTATAAATAAGCGTTTCCTGAATTTCTTTATCATCGCAATGTTTATGCTGTCAGCATACTCTTATCTGTTTATCTGTCTGATTGCGATGCCCAAATTTTAATGCCCAAATTTTTTAATGATAGGCTCAAATCACTCTATTCAGCGTATTAAAGATGGGTATGCTAAAAACCTTTTTCTGTTTCGCCACGGCATGCAAGCGATTCAGCGTCAGGGGATACGCCATTTTTATACAAAATTCAAGTATCACTATAAAAGATATGGCCGCTGGATCAAAAAAAATGAAATTACGAATGCTCATTATGATACAATAAACGCGGAAATGTGCGGTTTTCAGGATCAATTTAAAATCAGCATTATTATGCCTGTATATAACGTTCCCGCCCGTTGGCTGAAAAAAGCGATTGCTTCAGTGCAACGGCAACTCTATGAAAATTGGGAGTTATGTATTGTCGATGATCATTCGAGCCGGCCGCACATCAGGAAAATACTGAAAATCTATTCGCAATCTGATTCCTGCATAAAAGTCAAATTTCTGAGTAAAAACATCGGTATCTCCGGAGCGTCGAATGAAGCGTTGGCAATGGCAACAGGTGATTTTGTCGGCTTGTTGGACAACGATGATGAACTCAGCATC
>JAOZRC010000802.1 GCA_029940345.1 Desulfobacterales bacterium | reverse complement strand
ACCTTTGTGTAATTCCTACGAATCTAAAGCAATCCCCAATTCTCTAACTATTGCCATGACATTTTGGGAATGCACCCCCTTGTCTCCTGTTCGGTCAGTTGTCGCTGCTGCCCAAGATCGCATAATATCTGATTATAACGGATTTGGGGGGGGAATAATAACACAACTGATAAAATATTCATTTTCACCTCGAGAGGTTAGGTAATATAGCCTGTGGTTTCAACCACAGGTCAGTGAATGGCAATGATGATTGCGCCCTGAAGGGGCGCGGTATGATTAATCCACATCTGTTTCACATCCCGCGCCCCTTCAGGGCGCAAAAAAATATATTATCACTAACCTGGGGTTGAAACCCCAGGCTATATCACTTTGCCGCTCTGCGGCATAACCTCCCCCCAAATCCGTTATAATCAGGCTAAAGTTTGTAAAGCTTCCATATTTTCTCCTTCGCTTTAAGCGGAACTGCTTTCCGCTTTACATCTTCGTCATACATCAATAAATTGCGGACTGCGCGCGATCATCTGTTGCAAAGCCTGCTCATCAAAATGCAGATAGCGATTGGTGGTGGCCAGGCTGGCGTGGCCCAAGAGAAATTGAATTTTTTTGGGGTCCTCTCCGGCTTGAGACAAAAGACTGGCTCCCGAATGTCTCAGAAGATGCGTTCCGTTTTGGCGCTTGACGATGTTGGCACGCTTTAACGCCTGGCTGACGATATAGCGTGCCTGGCGCGGCTTTAGCTGATTTCCATGAGAAGAGATAAAAACAAAATCAGAGTCATGGCCTTTGTATTGAGTCCTCACCGAATACCACTTGAGAAAAAGCGCCACCAAATGCTCATTTAACGGAATTCGCGCGATTTTTCCTCCCTTGCGCCGCACCCAAACATCCTGACTTTCCAGGCGCACATCCGCAAGTTTAATGTTGAGAACTTCCGAAACTCGTAGACACAAAATACTGAATAAACTTAAAAGGAGTAAATTGCGATCCACCACTTTGGGCGGCGCCTTTTGCGATTCGGTTTGAAACAGGGTTTCCAACTCTTCAGGCGTGAGATGATCAGTGTCGGGTTGATAGGTTCGCGGTTTTTTAATCAACGCGGCGATATTTTCCAAAATCAGTTCTTCATCCACTAAGTAATCCATAAAACCGGCCAGAACCATCAAAATCGTAATTTTGGTGGAATTCTGGATTTGCAACCGGTTCAAGTAGGATATAATCAGGTTTTTATGAATCTGGGCCACATTCAGCACTTGATGTGACCCGCAAAACGAATCGAAACGTTTCAATTCGTAGCGGCGATTGTAGACCGACGTATCACTTAAAGCGCCAATGACTTTTTTTTCATGCAAATAGGCATCAATCGCCTCTTTGATCGTAATTTGTTTAACAGGTGTAAACGCTGGCATTGTCATATCTCCATTGCGCAATGAAATTAATAAAAAAGCAATCAGATTTCATTGATAATATGGTAAAAACAGCGAAATGTCAAACCCAAAAACAACCCAATAGTGAGAGGCTCAAATTCGGCCTTATTTGAGCTTAGGCATAGCAAACCTTTCGCGAAAATTGGTGATCATTCATCAAAAACAGCCCAATAGGTGCATATTGGGCTGTTTTTACTATTTTACTCCAAATAGTTAACATTTAAAGTGGCATGAAGAGGGAGGGTTATGTGGGTGAATTGAATGTTTTTCCAGTTGGAAACAAAACGTTATTAACAAAAAAGTAGTTAACAATCTTGATAAGCAACCATAACACAAGCAGTGGAATAAGAATGGTCTGAATGACAAAAACAATGGTCAGGTTAATTATATGTTTGGCATAATCGCCCATCCTATCTTTTAAAGCATTGATTTTGGCGCGCAGTTGAACTATGTCGGTCGCGTTTTGATAGTATTTTTTAATACCGGCGAATACGGTATCATCGGTTGCTTTTTGGGTGTCTGGGGTGACTAATCCTGTATTCTTTATTTCTTTCTTGAAATTATCCAGGGCCTGGGTTGCCTGGGTGTATTTATCCGCCAAAAACAAATTGTACACCTTATCGCTGGCAATGGTTACAATCGGAATGCAAAAGCGGACAATGAGTGAAACCACTAACACCCGGTATCCCAGGAAGCGGAAATTAAATATACCAAAGCAGGGTATCCATAAGGCAAATGCCATAATCAACATCGCCATTGTCAAAAGCACATTGAAACCCAACCAAGCGCCCATTTCATTCAACACTTCCTGAAGTCCCAACGAACAGGTACTCAACATCATCACCCAGGAAAAGCGTTCAAGCAAATCATTGACCGGGTCCAGGATTTCACCGGCCGCTAATGAAACACCGACGCCTGCCGGTGAGATTGCCACCTGTGTATTCTGGATAACGGAAATCACACCGTTTAGCCCCCTGACAATAGCGAACGTATATATTGACCTTTCCAAAGCCTCGTCTAAATATAGATCGCCCTTTTTATCAATTCGCTGAAGAAACGTTTGGTCGAGCAACTGGTTCAGCGTAGATGTATAGGCTATCACGCCAATGCTGACGATCAGGATTGTCCAAAGTGCTTTTTTATGTGTTTCTGTCAGGTTGATTTGCATTGTTGTGATTTGTTTAGGTACAGGGAATTTTTATAAGAATAGGGATTCATAAGAAAAGGATTGAAATATCGGGATTCTTCATTTGTCGGTTTACAATTCGAAGGAGTGCTGAACCAAAGGTTTAGCATTTTGCGCTTGCCTATGCTA
>JAOZRC010000132.1:3458-10356 GCA_029940345.1 Desulfobacterales bacterium | reverse complement strand
AATCAGCCCTCGCTCTCACACTTTTTCGCTTCGATCACGACTTTCCAAACAGGTTCTGAGCATTGCGTAAAACACCGGAAAACTTTTGTTCAAAAACTTATGATGAATTTTTATAGCGGTTGCGAAATCAAATCCCGGTCTGAAGGCGATGCCAATGCAAGAAAAACATAAGCGTGATATAATTGAACCCCATAGGTCAATAGACGAAATTCAATATTTAAAAGAGACGATTGAAGCACAGTACGAAGCTTTGAAGCAGGAGCGCTGCAACAAAGAAAAACAGTTGGCTAAGGTCCAAAACAGTTGGAAAGCGGAGGCGGAGGAACTCAAAAATACCATTTTAACACTTCATGAAAAATTGGAACAACAAGAAATTGTTAAACAGGAGGAGATTGCCAAGACTAAGACCGAAGCTCAGGATAAAGCCGAATATCAATTGAAAACCATTAACCGTCTTAGAAATGGCATGGAAACACAGGCGCTGGAATTCCAGGATCGCTTTCAAATGGCCGAAACCGCTTATAATAAAAATATTCGGCAATATCAAGACGAAATCAACCAAATGCGTACGAATTTGGAATCGCTGGAAAACGACTGGCAAATTAAATTACAACAGCTTTATCAAAAAAAAGATGATGAAATCGAACAATACAAAGCAACCATTGATGTTCAACGCACACAACTGGAGCACAATCAGGCAGATTCAGATATTAAGATCGAAGCCTTAAAAAAAGAGATGCTTAACGAAATTAAGCAATATAAGGCAACTATCAATGCGCAACGTTCGGAATTGGAACAAAAACAAGAAGATTTTTATCGTCAACATCAAGAACTTCGTAAAAAATCACTTGATGAAATTGAACAATACAAGGAAACAATAAATGCGCAGCGTATAAAGCTGGAACAAAACAAGAACGACTTTGAATATAAGCTTGAAACTGTTAAAAAGGAAGCCTCAACTGAAAAAGAGCAAGATCGGGCAACAATCAATGCGTTACGTAAAAAATTGGAACAAATCAAAGAAGCTTCTGAGAACAATCTCCGGATGGTGAAAAAGCTGGCATTTGACGAAAGAGATCTGGATAGAGCTTCAATTGAAGCGCAGCGCCAAAAATTGGAACAAAACAAATATGACTTTGAAAAAGAACTCGGAGCGGTGCAAAAAAAGGCGCTTGACCAAAGCGCGCAAGACAGACTGACAATTGAAGCGCAACGTCTGAAACTGGAACAAAACAAACATGACTTTGAAAAAGAACTTGAGGCGGTGCAAAAAAAGGCGCTTGACGAAAGCAGGCAAGACCGATTAACAATTGAGACACAACGTCGGAAACTGGAGCAAAACAAAGACACGTTTGATATAAAAACCGGTAATATCCGTAAAGAAGCGGCTGATGGAAAAGCACATGACAGGGCAACCATCAACAAACTGCGCAAACTGTCAGAACAAATTAAAACCGATTCTGAAAAAGAGATGGAAGTATTTCAAATCCAGGCACGTAATGAAATTGAAGAACTAAAGCGAACGATTGATGTCCAGCGTAAACAACTGGAATTGAATCAATACGAGTATGAAACCAGGCTAGCCGGATTTCATAGAAACGCTTCAAAAGAGAAGCAATATTTGCAAAAAACAATCAAAACGATGCGCACCCAAATTGAGGATTGTTATGGACAAGAACACCCCTGCAAAACAAACTGAAACATCGTCAGACACAAACACCGCTTCCGACCCGATAAACGGTTATGATTTAAGTCAGTTGCTTCTGAGAACATCCCGCACCTTAGCTTCCTGTGAAACGCTGGATGAAATGCTTGAAGCGCTGATGAATATTGTTACAGAAGAAGCAAACGCTTATCGTTGTACCATTTTTCTCCACGATCCCGATTCTAAGGAACTGTATTCCCGTGTTGCCGTGGGACAGTTTACCCGTGAGATTCGTATTCGGGAAAACAGCGGTGTGGCCGGTTATGTGTTTACTTCCGGTAAAAATACGATTGTACAAGATGCCTACAGTGATGAACGGTTTGATAAAAGCATTGATGAAAAGACCGGTTTTAAAACTGAAAGCATCCTGTGCACCCCAATCAGAACCGTTCGCGGGGTTATCATAGGGGTTGCCCAGGTGCTGAATAAAAGACGCGGCCGGTTTACTGACAGAGACCTTGAACTGCTGAATGAACTGCTCACACATGCGGCGGTTGTTCTTCAAAGTACGCAAGTTGTTGAGCGTATGAAAGTGTTGCGCGATGAAGAACAGGAGTTTTTCAGAGTTGTTTCCGAAGTTGTCGCTGAGATTGATTTGGGTACAATTTTAAATAAGGTCATGTCGCAGGCGACCAAAATGATCAATTGCAACCGCACGACCCTCTTTCTAAATGACGAGCGCACGGGTGAACTGTTTTCCCAGGTGGGCGAAGGGCTGGGTGCCTTCCAGATTCGTTTGCCGAATACGGCCGGCATCGCCGGCACCGTTTTCACATCCGGTGAAACCGTGAATATTCCTTACGCTTATGCTGATTTGCGCTTTAATCCCGCTTTTGATAAACAATCCGGTTTTTTCACCCGTTCTGTTTTATGTGTACCGGTGGTGAACAAAGAGGGTAAATGTATCGGCGTCACCCAGGCCTTGAACAAAAACGGCGGCCCTTTTACCGATGAAGATGAATTTCGCTTAAAGACATTTACGGCCCAGGTTGCCATTGCACTGGAAAACGCTCAATTGTTTAATGATGTTCAGAATGAAAAAAACCGAAGTCAGGGAATGCTGGAAAGTATGTCCAGCGGCGTGATTGCGTTAGACGAAAAAGGTGTGATTGCCACCTGCAATAAAGCCGGTCTTGATATTCTCAGGATTTCATTGCAGCAGATTCTGAAAAAACCGGCCGAGGATTTTTTCATTGATGAAAATGCCTGGATTATGAAAAAAGTGAAAAAAGTGGGTGAAACAAAGGCTAAAGAAGAGGCCATGGAAGCTGAAATCAAGGTGGGTGGGACAAAAAAATATATCAATTTGGCCGTACTGCCTTTGATCAGTGTGAAAAAAAAGGAAAAATTGGGCACCATGATAATGATGGAAGACGTCAGTGAAAATATGCGCATGCAGTCCACTATGGCGCGTCACATGGGCTCAAGTGTGGCCGAACGCTTGATGGCGGAAGGTGAGGAAAAACTCAAAGGAAAAGAGGAACGTGCCACGGTGCTTTTTTCTGATATCCGCGGATTCACCACTTTAACCGAAAAACTGGGAGCGCAAGGCACCGTTGCGCTGCTGAATGAATATTTCACCATTATGGTGGATTGTATTGACCAGGAAAAAGGCTGGGTCAATAAATTTATCGGTGATGCCATTATGGCGGGCTTCGGCGTTCCCATTCCCGATGAATCCCATGAAGACCGGGGGGTTCGCGCGGCTATCGCTATGCTCACGAGTTTGTTCAAATGGAATGAGGAACGCAAAACACATGGCAAAGAACCTGTGGATATGGGTGTTGGCGTGAATACGGATATGGTTGTTACGGGTAATATCGGTTCCGCCGGCACCGCCACCTCATCCGAACGCATCGAATACACCATGATCGGAGATGGCGTGAACCTCGCCGCACGTCTGGAAACCGCTTGCAAGCAATACTCCGCCCGTATCATTATCAGTGAATATACCCATAATAAATTGCGTAGCGCTTACAGCAGTCGTGAAATTGATTCGGTTGTGGTTAAGGGTAAAACCAAACCTGTCACCATTTATGAAATCCTTGATTATCATACCGACCAATCCTTTCCCAATCTAATGGACGTGATCAACCAATTCAAAAGCGGCTTGGGATATTATCGCAAGCAAAGCTGGGATAAAGCGATCAGCACTTTCAACCATGCCCTGAAAGCGAACCCTGAAGATCCGCTTTCAGCTATGTATATCAAACGCTGCGAACATTACAAAACCAATCCACCGGGTGATGATTGGGATGGTGTTTGGGTGATGAAAGAAAAATAAGATGATTTTCGGATTATGTAGCTGTATGTATGCAGCGCTGCCTTATTGTGGTATGCACACCTGTTGATAAACGCTTCCAAATCCTTGCCATCATCAATATCCTGCATCATCGGCAGGTGATGTAATTCGATTTTATTTTTATTAAAGCACCGGATTGTTTTTTCAAAAACCGTTGCCGAACCCCAAGGGATGCCTTCAAAAACAGCGGGACAAAAGGTCTTGGCCTTGAAGCCGATCAAATAGTAGCCGCCGTCAAGCGCCGGCCCGATAACAGCGTCAGATGTTTCCAGACGGCTAAACGCTTCATTGGGGATATGGCGCGGTAGGTCAGGGATATCCGTTCCGATGAGCGCAGCCTGATAATAACCTTGATCAAACACATGCATGAATGCATTGCTCATACGCTCCCCCAAAGAAGATCCCTGCTGTGGCGTCAATTTATAGTCCTTTCCCAACCAAGCTGTCAGAATCTCTCCGGCATGGGGGGGATAATAAAAAAGCTTCAAATGTCGCCCGACGGACCGGACTGCACCGATTACATCCTTCACAAAATTTTTATAAAGCGCCAATGCATGTTCATCCCCAATGCTTTTTGCCAATCGGGTTTTCACTTGGCCCGGTATCGGCGCTTTCAAAAAAATAATAAAACACTCGCTTCGCTTCATGTTGTTCCTCCGGGTTGTTCCGGTTATCTTTACAAAATTTGGTTTTTGTAAAAAAATTTGTTCTGGTGCTTATAAAAACTATATTGAAAGCATTCGGTGTCACATTTCAATCAATATTTTTTACTTTCTTATTATTATTTAATTGAATTTTATTTTACAAGCCGTTATGAATTAAAAATCATTTTTTATTTAAGATATTCTGCATTTTGGAATAAGGGTTGAAATCGCTACTTTAAAAGCTGGCTTTCAATAATTCTACTTTGGTTAATTGATATGTAGGGTGGGTGGAGCCTGGCGGAACCCACCCTACATGATGCCAATTTTTTATGATTCTGGCTATTGCAAGTACAAAAATGGCTGTAAAAAGTTAAGTTACCAAAGTAGAAATAAATAGGTTATAAATCAAATGGCCGGAGAAATAAAAAAATAGAAAATTCTGATCGTCGATGATATCCCTTCAAATATCATGATTCTAACAGATGTTTTTAAGGCCGAATACGAAATTATTTCTACTGATAACGGCTCACAAGCATTAGAACTAGCGGCTTCTCAAGAACCTCCTGATATTATTTTATTAGATATTATGATGCCCGTCATGGATGGTTACGAAGTATGTAAACGCCTGAAAGCGGACACGCGCACACACGATATTCCAGTGATTTTTATTTCGGCGAAAATCGAGGAGGAGGATGAGTTAAAGGGCTTTGAAGTTGGTGGCGTTGATTATATTACCAAACCGTTTTCTATCGGAATCACCAAGGCGCGTGTAAAAACACAGCTTGAAAAACATGCCGCCCGTAAGAAACGAGATATGCAGCCTGAACGAATGATGGCTGGCAATCTTGCAGACGTCGGTTTACTTGATTTGTTGCAAAGCATGGAGATCGGCTCAAAAACGGCGATAATCCAATTGGAAGAAATTGACGGTGAAATCATTGTTCGTAATGGTTATTGCGTTGGAGCCAGGCAAGGAAAGCACGTTGGCGATGTGGCTTTCACACGTCTTTTTTTAATGGAAGAAGGCAAATTCACCGTCACGTTTGAAGCATTGTCATCCGATGAATATGGCGAAGCTCGTTCTTTGCCATCTCTTTTATCAATCATTTTGGCGCATCTTGAACTCGCATTGGACAACGCCATTATTAATCATCCCCGCCGTTCTGCATTAATTAAAAATTTAAAGAAAACACTACGCCGCATTGAACCGTATCAGCGCACCGAAGGCGTTATGAAAGGCGATCTGGCTGACATCAATTTGGTTGAATTGGTGCAAAATATGGAGCAAGGCGCTAAAACGGCCGCAATTTATTTTAATGCTTTTGAGGGGGAAATTTATATTCAAGATGGAATTTTTATCCATATCCAACAAGGAGAGTTCATCGGCAACTACGCCCTGACACGAATTTTTTTATTGGAAAAAGGTGCTTTTATGGTTAAGTTTAATGAATTGCCCGCCAAAATTACGGAAAAGCCCCAAACGCTGATGACCGTGCTAATGAACACCCTGGCATATGTTGATGATGTTAAAGACAAGCTGAATAGCATTAAAGCCGAAAATTTGATTTTAACCTTAACTGGCCAACCAACCGGTTTTGGGACGATTGACGCCCATGCCGCGAATTTTCCTTTCAGCTTTGCCGATCTGCTGATACGAATGGACGGGGAACTCAAAAAAAATTTCAATCAGATTCTTCATGCGATCAGAAGCAATAAAATAAAAGCGTTAAGATCAGGTGGGAAATCGGATTAGGAACTGTGATAATGCTAAACTTGCTTAAGGTCATTTATTACTATAATATGTTTGTGTGTTATCGTAGCGCAAAACGTGCTGAGAACGGGCCCCAAAACAGATACAAAATTTTGTCCGGGCTGCCTGGGGAATGTTTTATTTGATGATTGGGACAAATTGGCATTCTTTGACAGAAATATCCGCTGATGAAACCGATGAAATATCGGCGATTGTCGAGATTCATCCGGATTCACCCTGGTTCTCAGGACATTTTCCCGGCAACCCGATTCTTCCGGGAATTGCACAACTCGGAATGGTGTCAGATCTATTAAAAAAAACAAGCCCACAGCAAATAAAAATTGACAGCATCAGGCGAGTGCGCTTTAAACAGACCATTCAACCCGATGCGCGCATCCAAATAAAAATCTGGCCTGTTAAAGACAAGGCGCACCATTACACTTTTCAGATAATAGTCAAAGATGATCTCACTGAGCGGAGCGTCTTTCTCCAGGAAC
>JAOZRC010000132.1:0-3448 GCA_029940345.1 Desulfobacterales bacterium | reverse complement strand
GTAGCAGCATGCAAAGGCATGCTGGTGACGCAAATGATAAATCAGGAAATTAAAGGAAACAAACCCAATATGGCTGTTGAAACGAACAAACTTATTCTACGTGTCGCAGAAGTGATGATTGATGAACTCAAACTGGAAGATGTCACCCCCCCAACATT
The DNA here is from genome assembly GCA_029940345.1 of Desulfobacterales bacterium. Taxonomy (GTDB): domain Bacteria; phylum Desulfobacterota; class Desulfobacteria; order Desulfobacterales; family JAUCGF01; genus JAUCGF01. Next base: position 3,290 of record JAOZRC010000132.1, on the reverse strand, counting down.
TTCACCGGATATCGATTTGGTTGATGAAGTCGGCATTGACAGTATGGACCTGGCAACCGTCGCCCTCGTTCTCCAGGATGAATACGGTATCCGTATTGATGAAGATGACTACCCCAAACTGACAACAATCCGTCTGATTGCTGAATATCTTGAAAATAAAATGCAATTGAAAACTTGAAATCAAAAATCAGAAACAGGAATACAGTGTATTATCCCGAACAAAAAGAATATCCCAGAACTCCGTCGAATACCCATAAAATATGGAAATTTAATGATATTTTGGCCGACACCAAAATAAAACAGCGCTGGGAAAAGGTGCGCAAATACTTTTTTTTGCGCGAATCCACGTATGATATGACCAATCGATGCAACATCCGATGTGAAGGGTGTTATTATTACGAAGGGGAAAAGCAGTTCGCCCGTGAAAATCTTGACCCGGAGGCTTGGCGCCAGCTTATGCAGGCCGAAAAAGTGAGAGGAATCACTTATGTGGTGCTTGCCGGCGCTGAACCGGCTTTGGCACCGGATTTGCTTCAAACCTGTTACCAGGAAATACAACTCGGCGCGATTGCATCTAACGGTTTGAAATCGATACCTGCAACCGTGGGATATAAAATCCATATATCGGTATGGGGCAACGATAACACCAGCCGGCTGGTACGCGGCGCGCAAGATATGCTGAAACGCCAGATTGAAAACTACAACGGCGATTCCCGCGCTGTTTTTGTTTACACGTTTACACGCGACAATATTGGCCAAATCTACGAAGCCATGGATTTGTTAGCTGACTGCGGCGGTAAGGCGACCTTTAATATGTTTTCAGCACCAGTAGGTTATAAGGGACGTTTACGCCATACGCCGGAATCGCTTAGGCAAACTCGCCTGACCATGACAGACGTGATGCACCGGTATCCTGACAATGTGTTATTCTCATCCTATAGCGCAGTTGCCCATACGCATCAATTCGGCTTGCATGACCTTTATAAGTGTTCCTATCCGCGCATGAATCCATCGGATGATTTGGGCCTGGGGCGCTCTTTCCGTCAATATCGCACTGATCTGACCTGGGATCGTGATGCGGCCTGTTGCGTCCCTGACACCGATTGTGCTGACTGCCGCCATTATGCCGCCGGCAGCGCCGTTGTTACGGCCCGGCTATTTCGCCATGCGACCGATCCGGAAACCTTCAGCGCCTGGCTGGATTATGTGGATACCTATTTGGCTGTGTGGGTTATGGGGTATCAAAAAGGGCGCAATTTAAGTGATCAATCGGTTTCACCGCCAGAACAGCGCTAAATAGTGTTGATTGTTCATTGAAAATCAACAATAGAAAAAGGAGTCGTTCACTCAAATGAAAACCGTTAGTTCGTTGTTGGATCAAGAATGGTATGAACGTTATAAAAGAATTTCCAGGCTGAATATTCGTAGTTCAATTTACGATGTCACCAACCGATGCAACCTGCGCTGCCGGGGATGTTTTTTTTTCTCTTCCGGTGAAGACAAGGCGGCTTCCGAAGAAACGGATATTCGGAAATGGGAAGCGTTTATTGACAAGGAAAAAGAGCGCGGCGTCAACCTGGCTATCTTAATCGGCGGTGAACCCACTCTCTGCCTGGATCGGGTCGAAGCGTTTTATAAACGTTTGCCCAGCTTTTGCGCCACCAACGGGCTAATTAAGCTTCCTCGTGACCGGTTTCCCGATCTGATGGTGGGCATATCTATATGGGGCGATGAAGACGATGAAAAAACCTTGCGCGGCAAAGATACCTTCGCTATTTCCAGTAAAAATTATGAGGGCGATCCGAACACCTATTATTTATACACCATCACACCGCGCCAGATCGGCAGAACGGAAAGAGTTATTAAAAAAATTCAGGATGTCGGCCTTAAAGTCCATCTGCAACTGTTATCCAATGATGAAAGCGTAGATGGTTTTTCATGGCGTGAAGAAGAGTTCCGCGATATCCGGGATGAGATGGATGCCATGTTAGACGCCTATCCGAAAACGCTCATATCATCTGAATATTACCATAAAATCATTACCACCGGCAAAATGATGGGTCGCTCATTCGGATGGAATGAATGCCCGTCTGTAACCGAATATTTTGACAACCGTCGCCCGCCTCCCAAACGCCTGATCCATTTTATTCGATGGGCATCCGATCTTAAAACCATGCATCGTTGCTGCACTTCCGAAACCAGGGACTGCACCACCTGCAAAGACGGCGCCGCCCACATGAGCTGGGTGATGGTAAACAAACGCGCCCATTTGCGCTCGACCCAAGACCTGCAAGGTTGGATTGAAGTTTACGAGATGTTCGCCAAATTATACCAGTTTATTCCCTGGTAAAAAATGTAAAGCGGAAAGCTGTTCCGTTGCCGACGCATGCACCGTAAAATAAGATTATACACTATGCCTGTTATACAATTAAAATCGGAATAACACCTACGGGGCGTGTAACTGTCAATACGTTGCACTTAAATCGTGAAGGTGTTGTGAACCTTCGAAGAATTCTTTTTACAGCCAGGAAACATCCGCCAGGGTAGAGTTGGCGCTTAAGACGGAAGGCTATTCCGCTTCCGGCGCGCACACCAAATAAATCGGCTTTTAAATCCGGAGGAAATCACAATTGGATAAAAAAAACATTGAAAAAACAAAAAAAACCGCTGCTTTATATTTTAAAGACGTGCAAGGCGAAAAACCGTTTGAGCTTTGGAAAGCCTTTGACAAAGAATTGGCCAAAGACCTTTCCCTGTTTATTACCGGTAAAATGTACGCCCGTGAAAAGATACCTCACCAAACCCGACAATTGGTCACCGTGGCAGCCCTGACGGTGTTAAACCGCACCGACGAACTCTCGCTGCACATTCAGGCGGCCTTAAATGTCGGATGTGCACCTGCGGAAATTGCCGAAGTCATTTTTCAAACCGCTGTTTACGGAGGCGTACCAGCAACCAACGCCGCTTTGAAAACATTGCGGCAGGTGCTGCAAGACAAGGGGCTATGGCCATTAGAGGAAAATAATTGATCCGGATTTTCAGATGATGGACACAAAGCCCTTTCGGCGCACTCATCAGCAAGCGCCAGATAAAATTCGCACCTTTATTGCCATAGATATTCCCGAATCCGTGCGCACCGCGATCCGCACGATCCAAACAGATATCCGTTCTTGCGGGTTTAAAGTAAGATGGACACGCCCTGAAAATATTCATCTGACGCTAAAATTTTTAGGCGATGTCGATACGCACCTGATCCCAAAAATCAATGCCGCTATCAAAATAGCCGTCAA
>JAOZRC010000131.1 GCA_029940345.1 Desulfobacterales bacterium | reverse complement strand
AAAAAATTGGGTCAATGACCAAATAAAAAGCTCGTTCCAACGCTCCGGCGTTGGAACGTTTTGCCTCGCTCCCTCGTAAAAACCCTCCCTTATAAAACGCCTTTTTACACTAAAATAACGTGTACCTCAAAGAGATTGTCAGCCGCTTTTTAAGCCATTGCCCTGATAATCTGTTGATGAAAATTGATTAATATGATATGAAAAAAGTTAGGCGTCCTTCAGATTAGCCAAAAAGCAGTTTACGTACTTTTGTACGTAGAACAATTTGGCAAATTGTTCCTGACCTGAACGAATTTCAGCGCTAATGAACGATTTTGCAAATCGTTTCACAACCTTTTGATTGTACGAACACAAAAGAGTATCAAACGGCAAATGAAGGATCTCTTATTTCATCACCATTGGCACTGTCTGCCACTTAATATCACAATTCATATTGCCCCCTCTTTGTTAGTGTGTTATCATTTCTGTAAGATGCCATTTGACAGTTCAATCATAAAATCGCTGATAACTGTGGAGGAAGGTAATGAATTTAACCATTGAAGCCATATATGATGGAAAGGCGTTTCTGCCAATTACGCCGCTTTCCATGAAACCGGCAACCCGTGTCAGAATCTCCGTACTGCCCTTTGATAAAAAAACGGAGTCCTTTCTGAACACCACACAGTCATTAATCCCGGACGGCCCGCCGGACTGGTCTGAAAAACTGGATGAATACCTTTATGGCGGAAAAAAACCTGACAATGACTGAAATTTTCATTGACACATCATACGTTATCGCATTATCATCCGTAAAAGATAATTTTCATCAAAAAGCACTTGAAACAGCAGAAAATATTAAAGCTGAAAAAGCAAAGCTGATTACAACCAGAGCGGTAATGTTGGAAATCGGGAATGCCTTATCAAGCTTGCGTTACAGATCAGCAGCCATAAAGGTGTTGATCTCTTTGGAAGATGATCCGAATGTCGGAATTGTCACTTTATCCGAATTACTTTATAAACAGGGGTTCACGCTCTTTTGTGAACGACCGGACAAAAGCTGGGGACTTGTTGACTGCATTTCATTTGCAGTGATGCGGGAACGTAAAATGATTGATGCGCTGACAACTGATGAACATTTTAAGCAGGCCGGTTTCAGAGTGATGCTTCGGGATTGAATGCCGGAGCCGCATCGGTGATAATATCAAACCCTCCCTTGGAAGCAGATTATTCCTCAACCCCAGCCCTGCTGATCCGCTTTACAATTTGCGTGATGACTGGTTTGTGCGGCTTGAAGCGGCGTATTATTTTTAGGCGACCTCCTTGGATGTGTCATTTATGCTCAATTCGATTTCCTTTTTCATCAATCAATTGAACTTTCATAAGCAGTTGAAAAATAACCAGTTTGGTTCGTTCGTCTTTATCGGGATTCACCAACTCCTTTAATAAGCTGACCGCTATCGTCAACTTGAGTTTTTTGATGTTGAAAAACAGAAGTGAATAATAAATGCTGTCTGAATAATCTTCATCCATAAAGGATTCGATGATGATTCGGACGGCATTGGGGGTGTCATAAATTGGCTGTAAATCTTCTGAAGCTGCGGCGTATTCTATTGTATGGCGAACGATTTGGAATTTAAAATTAGGATATCTTTGTTTAAAATATTTTCTTTTGAGCCATTCCCGCGGGTCATTGTGAGGCTGATATAAATTTCATCCAGTTCCATCAGATGCAGGGTCCCGCTTTTAACGGCGGCCATTGTGGTGGGCAAGACTGAAATATATTTGTTGGTGTGGATTGCCCATGAAATATAATCCTCAAAAAATTTTCGATTGCGGCTTAATTTGGTGAGCAGCTTGTTCAACCCTTCCCATATATTTTTAACAATATACTTGAACAGCGGAATCACCAGGGCTGTGCAAATCGCTGTGGTAATCACCAGATAGAGTTTGTTGCCCGCTATAATTTTTATCAAATCTCCAAGGAACGTGCCGGGACCGAACATGTGCAAATCCTTTCTTCTAATGCATTTAACGTTCGTGTAGATATGGGGGAACTACTCGGTTTACATTTCGTACAATTTGAATATATTTTTTCTTTCAATGTCACTGAGTATTCCGGTAAACGGGCTTGAAGATCGGAGTCGTGCAGATTCTTCAAAGTTACTTTCAAGTATGGCCAAAATCTGTTCTTTAGTATGTTTATTAAGAATATATTCCCATTCAATGACTGATGGCATCAGATTTTTTCTTCTTTTTTTCCACCTGCTAATATTGGTTTTCGGAACAGCCCAAAGTTCCGGGTTGTTTCTGAGTTTTTTTGCAATCTCTCTGCGTAGAGCTTTTGATCTTTCATCAGAGCGTTTTTGCATATTCATTGTGAAAAATCCTTTTCAATATATTGTTCTATCGACTTTGGCAGGTTGAAAAGTTTCCATTTTCAACTAATCTCCCAAGTCCTTATCGCTTGTTCGGAAAGCCACGTTTGATAGTCGTTTAAATTTTGCAAATTCCATTCATCATATTCTGCGATTTTCAGAGCTAAACGAAAAGGCGTTTGCGAATAAAATTGTTTTTTTCTTTCGAAGCGGTATCGTTTCAGATCATCTTTCTCAAGCAAAACCATATTGCCTAAGCGATCATGGATGTCGTTGACACCCTCTCCGAAATATTCATGCCAATTTTGTTCGGGATGATACGGGCAAATATGCTCCAGGGTTGTCTTGGTGTAATCCGTTGAATGCCCTGCATCAGATTCTATTTCAGACAATAAGAATCTGATTTTCTTTGAAGACTGGCGACTTGGCATCTTATGAAATTTAAACGCATTGGCAAACGCATTATTTTGGGGATACAATTTTCTGAATTCGGTGCCATTTTTTACATGACCGGCTCTGGCATAAGTGCCATTAAAAACTTTGATTGCAATTTGGTTGTAACGCTGTTCCTGTTCATTGGGTGAATGATGGCAAATCACATTGTATCGAATTGATAAAACATACAAATATTTTGCCAACCTGACAAACTCCGGCCCGGACCACTTTTTGAAAGCGACCATTAAAATAGTAAAGGGTTGTTTGATATTAAACAAACGAAACGCCTCTAAGTATTTTTTTACAGGGCGATAACTCTCCGCCTGATTGTGCCACCATTCATCGAATGGATTCAATAAAGAAGCATAAACCGGCGCATAGTATGTTAAAGAGTTTAAATATGTATATGCCTTTGGGGGCGTATCGGCTAATCGCCTTACCGATGCAAAAAGGTTTTTTTTCGTAACTGCCCGTGTTTGAAAGTTATGATGGTAACGAATAAACTCCGTAAAATTGCTTTCACCTAGCTGGGATACGATTTCAGACCAGCGTTCATCCAGATCATTTAAGTCTTCATCCGGTACATCATTATTTTTTGTTACCACAGAAAAAATATAATTTTTCAATAAATCCGGGGTAGACAACTGTACGCCTCTGGCGTTCAAGGTTTCAAACACTTTATAAGCATTTAAGTTATCTTGCACTACGATTTTGGTAAAAACCATACCGGAAGTCAGTTTTTCGATAAATTCCGCGATCTGAATACCATCATCCCCCATTTCCTGGTCTGAAAAAAAGCGGAACGCTTGATGCAGCAGTTTATTGGTTTGAGTTAGCCCGCGTCGGTTGGGAGCTTCCAAATCAGAACAAATCGCTCTGAAATGAGTGGCGTTATTGCGATTTAACGATAATGTATTGTCAACTCTCAGGGAGATCGGATTTTTGGCGCCAATAAATCGATCTGTAAATAGCTTTAAACGCTCTTGATTCTCTTTTTCTTCCACACCTTGTTTGACCAATTGCTTAATTTGCCTCATGGCCGCCAATACAATAAGAGACAGGGTGACTAACCTTTGCTGGCCATCAATCACCTCAAAAGAATGCGCCCCCTTTCTTTGCAGAACGATATATCCCATATAGTGATACTGTTCATCCTTCAGGGTTTCAATATCCGCCTGCAAATCCTCCCACTGTTCCTGATTCCAGGCATAATCGCGTTGAAATCTCGGTACGGTGTATTTCACACTGTTGCCTATCAGCTCCTGAAAGGTTTGGTTGGCAGGCTCCATTAGCATAAAATTGTTCATGGCTGCGTTTCCTCATCTATAGTCGGCAAGGTCTTCATTAGTGATTTCTTTAATGATGGTTTCAGGTGTCTGCGTTCAGGTGTTGTTCATACTGCTCCTGACATCTGAAACCTATTACCATAAGATTTGAATAAGATACATTTTGGCATTATTCCAACAATATCAGTTTTAAAGTTAATAGGTGAAAAAGTTCTGCTGTCGTATCTTAAGAAAGGCAATATTTGATTTTGATTTTAAGATTCCAAGCTGTTGGTTGTTACGCTGTAAGTGATTAAAATGGTTACTTCACCTCCCATTTTTCGTCAAGCAAAACCGTATTAAATTTGATCATTTCAAATTTTAGGTAGCCCCTGAAAAATAGTGCAGGTTGGTTTCCACCAAAGTAATCGGACGGTCTTCAATGACCAAAGCAAAATCGACTTCCTTTTTCTCTTTCGTGCGCGTATATTATTGATTCGAATCAATACTTCTCAATTCTTAATAATTTTTCTCTTATAAAAGCTCGCTAAAATAAAAAACAAGCGGGATGGTAATGATGCTGAGAACTGTGGTGGCCAACACCATGCCTCCGGCGAATTGGGCGTTGACACCGTATCGAAGCGGCAGCATGACCGAAAAAACGGCCGATGGTAAAGAGGACCCCACTATCACCACAGTACGCGCCACACCGCTGATACCGAAAATATGGACGGTTGCCAGTCCGACCATAAACCCGAAACCGGTACGTAAAATAATTCCAGCAACGAGGTGGACATCGGCTTTAATTTTGCGCTTGCTCAACGAACAGCCCAGGGCGAAGATAGCCAGGGCCGGCGCGCCGGCACCGCAATAGTCAATGGCTTTCAGCAATGGCACGGGTAAATTGACAGAAGCGTATTTAAACACAAAGCCGAGGATTATGGCCCACAGCAACGGAGATTTAGCCATTTCCGCCACGCCTTTAAATGTAAACCCACCGCTGACAATGACGATGCCCAGCGTGAAAATATAAAACGTCTGCACCTGATCGTAAATCACGATAATATTCATCGCCTCTGAGCCTTGCCACAATTGCATCAACGGAATCCCGAGGAAACCGGAGTTCATAAAAATAATCGGAGGAGCGAAGGCTTTGAAATCGACTTTAAACCGGCGGCAGTAAACAAAAGCCAGAAACAGCAGCACAAGCACAACCAAACTGACCGCGCCGCCCAATTTCAGTGTTTGCGTCAGGGTAATATCAGATGTGTACAGGGAATAAAATACCAGCAACGGCATGAAAAAATCCGTTACGCAACGCACCAGCGTTTCTTCCGAAATGACAAAAAGCGTTGAACATACGTATCCGCCTATGATGAGCAGGATAAGCGGAAGAAATATCAGTAACAAGTTAAAAATCATAGGGTATTCTCTCAGAGGGCTCTTTTTCAAATTAACTCAAATGAGCTCAAATTGGCTTTAATTTTTCCATGAACCCATAAAAAATGTGCCATAAAGAAGAGTGAATGGTTACAGGACAAAGGGTTCGCCAGTCAATAGAGGATGCTAAAAAAGAGGCTGATCATCCGCTTTTTACTTGACACTGCGTCTGAAATCTGATGTATCAGATGTCAGTCGCAAGGCGTATATCAAAAAAATTACCAATATTACAGAGAGGAGAACATTATGACCAAAGTTAAAATGACACCCAGTGAAGCATTTGTCGAAACATTAGTGGCCGAAGGTGTAAAATACGCTTTCGGTATTGTCGGTTCCGCTTACGAGGATCCGCTTGATATGTTTCCTGATGCCGGTATCCGGTTTATCCCCGTGGCCCACGAACAAGCTGCTGCCCACGCCGCCGATGGCATGGCGCGTGTTACCGCAAAACCCCAAATCTGCATTGGACAGAACGGTCCTGGCGCCGCTAATTTTGTTTCCGCAATGGTGGCCGCTTACTGGGCCCATTCACCGGTTGTGGCCATTACCCCAGAGACCGGTTCTATGGGGCTTGGCACGGGCGGGTTCCAGGAGTTGGATCAGATGGCCATGTTTGAAAAACAAACCGTTTACCAGGTCAGGGTTCCCCAACCCCAACGCATGGCGGAACTGACGCGCCGTGCCTTTTACATGGCTAAAAACTTCAACGGACCAACCCAACTGAATATTCCGCGTGATCTGTTTTATGGCTTATGCACAGATGAAATTTACGAGACACCCATTATCAAGAGGGGCGCAGGCTCCATGGAAGACCTAGAAAGCGCCGCCAAACTCATCGCTGAGGCCAAATACCCGGTTATCGTCTCCGGCGGCGGCGTTTCCCAGGCTGATGCCATCAGCGAAATTCAAGCTTTGGCCGAATTCATTACGGCACCGGTGGTCAACAGCTACCTTCATAACGACACCTTTCCTGCCAGCCATGTACTGGCGTGCGGTCCCATTGGCTATTGCGGTTCCAAAGCGGCCATGCGCACCATAAAAAAAGCTGATTTGGTGATTGCATTAGGAACCCGATTGGGACCCTTTGGCACGCTTCCCCAGTATGATATGGCGTACTGGCCGGAAAACGCCAAATTGATCCAGTGTGATGTCAATATCAGCGCATTAGGGCTTTCCAAAAAAGCCGATGTTTATAGTTCCGGAGACGTCAAAGAGTTTTCAACCCTTCTGCTCAAACGTGTGCAAGAGCTGCTTCCAAATTTGGAAAAAAATGCCGCGCGTCTGGCCGATGTCCAAAAAGAAAAGGAAAACTGGGACAACGAAATCGACGGACAGAGTTCCGGTTCACAGTCTCATCCCATGCATCCACGGCGCTTTCATAAGGAATGGACGCGGGTGCTGCCCAAAGAAACTATCGTGGCCACAGACATCGGCAACAACTCTTCCATGATCAACGCCTATCTGAAGTTTGAGGGTGTCCGCCAGCATATTTCGGCATTGTCCTGGGGTAACTGCGGATTTGCTTACGGTGCGGCTCTGGGATGCAAAATCGGCAAACCTGATGTACCGGTCATCGCCTTTCAGGGAGACGGAGCATTCGGAATCAGCGGCCTGGCCGAGGTTATGACCGCGGTGCGGGAGGATATCCCGGTGATTGCCATTGTGGCGACAAACGATGAATGGGGCGCCGAGAAGAAAAACCAGGTTGATTTCTTTGATAACCGCTATGTGGGAACCAATCTTCCGGGAAACCCGGACTATGCCAAACTGGCCGAGGATATGGGCGCACTCGGTATTCGGATCGATCATCCCGACCAGGTCGGTGATGCCGTGAAAGAAGCGATTGCATCAGGCCGACCGTGTGTTATCAATGCCATCGTTCAGGGCGGCAAAGAAGTGCTGGCCGAACCGTTCCGCAAGGATGCCCTGGAAATGCCGGTACGCTACCTGGATAAGTACGCGCACCTGAATGCCAAATAATATCGACAGATTCGCGTACTTCGGGAGAGCAGGCCGCCCGCTCTCCCTTTTTAAATAAATCATTCCCATTTTTTTATTAATACGATGAAAACAGACAACAATAGCGTTACAAGTACAATTTTGGATATACGGTCTTTAAGAGAGCAGATTTACGAATATCTTCGGAGTGAAATGCACGAGGGCAAACTTTTGCCCGGGGCCTTCATCAAACTCAACAAGATTAGCACTAAATTGGGGATCAGCAAAACGCCGCTGCGGGATGCGGTGATTCAGTTGGAATGCGAAGGTTTTGTCACCATTTTGCCCCGTCGTGGCGTGCTGGTCAATAAACTGGCAATTCAGGATGTTAAAAACATACTTGAAATTGTGGGTGCTTTGGAAAGCACGGTAATTGTTGCGGTTTTCGATAAATTTACTTCCTCTCATATCGCGGCTATGAAGGCGTTAAACAGCCAAATGATCTCTGCCATTCATTGCGAAGATTACGTCAGCTATTACAAACTGAATATCGCATTTCATGACGTATTTTTAGATTTATCGGAAAATGTCGCGATAAAACGTATTATCATACCGTTCAAGCAGCGTTTGTATGACTTTCCAAGGCGAACCTACATTGAGGAATGGGAACTGAACAATTGCCGCGAGCATGAGATGTTCATGGAATATATTGAAAAGGGTGACTGCGACAAGGCCGTATCTCTTTGGAGAAACAGCCATTGGTCTTTCGAAGCTTACGAAAAATTTATACGATGCTTTTATCTCGGCTCCGAGGAACGTATAGAATCAGAGCTTGCCTGGCGGAAATCTTAAAAATCAAATAGCGCAGGATATCCCTTGAGGGTGAAATTCCCAGCCCTGCCATTCTCACGGCAGGCTGTGTTTTCCACACACGCTGCTCTTTGGCTGAGGATATTTGCTCACATGAAATTCCTGCGTACAAATAGATTGTTTCCGAATCCCCGATTGACTGATAATTAAGTACTCTTCCAAAATTTTTCGACCTGTGCAATTCATTCAGAATCCCTTCAGGACGGCATATTTGTAGAATCATCAGGCTAATATCTCGTCAGAGTCCCATTGGGACAGCATATCAGTCACAGCATAACAGAATATGTACAATCACATTACAAATTTGCCGCTCTCACGGAGCTTTTAAGGAATATTTTATTTCAATTGGACAGGTCGAAATTTTTTCGGCCTGTGCGGTTGCAATTATTTATCTGAACGTCTATATACGCATGCGAGGTTGCAATCGGATATAAATCTTGGTATTAAATGGTAGCTATTTTCATTATTTGATAAGTCTTTCACAAAACCTGTTATAATTCCGGAAAACATTTAAGAAATACGAAGGATGCTAAAAAATGAGTATTAAAATTAAAGATGAGCAGTGGGTTTATGTTGTGGTTCAGAATCCCGGTGGCAACGAAAAGGTCGTAGGACAGTATGATCAGGAACTGAACTTGTCATTTATCCCGGTATTTATCGAAAAAGATACCGCCCAAATGGCGTATGGACGCTTGGCTTTCGAAAAAACGTCCAAATATGAAATTCAGGCTATTTTATATGAAGACGCAGTCAGCCATGCCGCTGAAAATAAATGCCTTATTTTTATTTTGAACAGTTCCGGAGAAATTCTTGATAAAATACAACCTTAGTCCTAACCATCTTTTAAAGGGCTGTGAATGCGAGTTAAATATCTTGAACGAAAATATCAGTCTTTGTGTCTCTCTTCCACGTTGCCTAATTGGGTGAAATCAATATGCACCTGATTACGCGCCTTGAATATGAACCCAAGTCCTTCGCGATTTCCGATAAATTGATTGAGCCGCGTTGCTTAATTCTTTCTCGGGGCGTTGGTGCAAAACGTTATAACTTTTCCCATCATGCAGCCAAAAATAAAATATTTGCTTTATAGCGTTATCCTGCTGTTTATTTTTACCAGCGGAGAGACGGTTGTCGGGGCGAAGAATCGAAAACTTCCCTTTAATGTAGGAGAAAAACTTCATTTTGAACTGAAATGGAGCTTTATCCCCATTGGAGAGGCTGTGCTTGAGGTGAAGAGTCCGAAAACCATTAACGGTGTTCAGGCGCATCACTTCTCAATGACTGCTAAAACCAATGGCTTTGCAGACACCTTTTATAAAGTTCGCGATGAGGTGGACGGGTATACTGACAAGGCGATGACGCATTCTGTCCTATATAAAAAAAAACAACATGAGGGTTCAACCCATCGTAATGTGGTGGTTAATTTCGATTGGAAAAAGAAACAGGTGCAGTATTCAGCAGCCAAAGAGAAAAAAACGACGCTGGCAGTGTTGCCCGGAGCATTTGATCCCTTGTCAGCTTTTTATTATGCGCGTCTTTTTGACCCCGCAAAGCACAAGCTAATCGAAAGACCGATTACGGATGGTAAAAAATGCGTGATCGGAAGAGTCACCGTTGTGAAGAGAGAGAAAATAAAGATAGGCAAAAAGGTTTATGACACTTATTTGATCATGCCTGAATTAAAACATGTGGGAGGTGTATTTGAAAAAAGTAAAAATGCAAAAATTAAGCTGTGGATAACGGCAGACGCAAGACGCCTTCTGGTCAAAATTGAAAGTAAAGTGATTGTTGGCAGTTTTATCGGAAAGCTTGTGCCTACGGGTCAAAAGAAATGAAAGGAGAAAACGGCATCCTTTATTTGCCAGTTTACAATTTTGAGGAGTGCTGAACTTACGGTTTATATCTGACCCAAATCCATGCACCTGCTTAGGGAAGTTATTTCGTCCCCGTTCCTAAAGTGTGTACGTTGTTGATACGAGCTTAGGAATAAGGACGAAATAACTTTTCCCCATTCCGGAGTGCAAACCACAGTTTGCGATGCTGTGACGCAAACTGTGGT
>JAOZRC010000130.1:4318-10370 GCA_029940345.1 Desulfobacterales bacterium | reverse complement strand
GTAATGTTGTTGGGTGGGTGGAGTGTAACGTAACCCACCATTTACAGAAATGCGGTGGGTTTCGTTACACTCCACCCACCCTACATTTTGGGTAGTTTGTTTTTGGGGAAATCCCTTACTTTCTTTCTTGGGAAAACTGAATTGTCACCACCGCGCCATTATCATTATCGAACGTTATTTCACCGCGTAGCGAATGGCGCACGGTGTTTTCAAGGAGATACATCCCCACATTGCGACTTCCTGAATTCAGCACCGTTTCCGGAAACCCGGGGCCGTTGTCTCTGAATTCAAACAAAACAGTTTTTTTATCCGGATCCGAATTTATGCGAACGGTAATTTTGGCCGTTTCCTTTACGGGTATGACGTATTTAACCACGTTAGTGGATAGCTCGTTAATGACAAGCGCCAGATGATGCGCCTCTTTGGGTAATACGACCACCGGGGCGTCAGCCAAAATATCGACTGACATCTGCCTATCTGATGGCATCACCTGCAAAGCTGAGTTGATCAACTGTTGAGTCAACTTGCTCAAAGGCTGTGGAGACCAATCAGAACCGGATAACATATCGTGTACTATTGACAGCCCCTTGATCCGGTTAACTATATCATTCAGTATGGCCGCATCTGTGCGCCGTTGCGGCGATGTTGCGGCATGGCGCTGCTCAATGAAAAGCATTCCGGTAATGGCTGCGAGGTTGTTCTTGACCCGATGGTTCACCTCTTGCAGCAGTACGGTTTTGGTTTCGGCATCCTTTTGTGATTGCCGGTGCAAACGGGCATTTTTAATAGCGATGGCGGCCAGCGCAGCTAACGATTCCGCCAGGCGCTCATCATTTTTATCAAAGCGGTTTTCTGTTTCATCCAGCAACTGCAGCGCGCCAAAGGTTTTATTTTGGGTCAGCAGCGGCACGCTGAGGACAGAGCGCAATTGCAGGCCTGTGCGCTGATCCACTTCTTTGAAATGGCGCTTATCTGTTCGGGTATCCGGAATGTTCAGAATTTTTCCATGTTGAACGACCCACCCGGCCAGCCCCTGGCCCGAAGCCAGTCGCCAGCCGCGCACAATATCATTTTGGAGCGGGGTTGCTTCCCGGCAGACCAGATCACCGCTCTTCGGGTCTGTCAGCCATAAGGAACAGGCTGTTATCCCGATTATCCGGCGCGTCTGATCCAGAACCGTAGTGAACACCTGATCCGGATTCAGGCTGGAGACAAAGGCCCGGCCGGCATCGTTGAGCAGGGCCAGTTCACGGGTGCGGGCTTGCAGTGCTTCCTCCACTCGCTTGCGCTCGGTAATATCCGTAACAACCCCTTCAATCGCAAGCGGTTGTCCGCTGTCATCACTGATCAGCGCATTCCGCTGATACAGCCATCTTGTTTTACCCGATTTGTGAATAATCGGATACTCATAAGTGGAAGGCATATCGCCGCTTTTTAGTTTTTCCCATTGTTCCTCCAGCCAATCTGACCAATCAGGATGAATTATTTTCCTGATATGTATCCGATCCTTGTAAATTTCTGCCGGCGAATAGCCGAGAAGTTCAATAGAAGCCGGGCTGATATATTCATACCGTCCATCCGGCAATGACTGTCGATAGATTATATCCATAGAGTTTTCGGCCAATAAACGGTAACATTGCTCACTCTCACGCAGTTCCTTTTCGATCTGCTTTTCCTGTGTCACAATCCGCCCGCATCCGACCGTGCCGATCATCTTGCCATTCAGGTCCCATATCGGAGCTTTATACACGTCCACGTACAAAAATTTTCCTTGCACGTTGCCAAATTCTTCGAATTTTTGCGGTTTGTGGTTTTTCATCACCACTTCATCAGAATTGACACATCCCTCTCCAAAGGTGTGCCACTCCGGATTGTCAGGATGTGTTTGCCGAGCTTCGTTGATGAAAAACATAGCGTCTTTGCCAACCGGTTCACAAGTGTTGTGAGTCAGCAACAATTTATCGCAGAGGGCCTGGTTCGCAAAAAGAAAGCGCCTGTCCATATCTTTGGCCCACAGCATGTCGGGCATATTATCGGCCATCAGGCGGAACAATGCGTATATGGATTGGTAGCGCATTTCGCTCTCGCGCAGCGCATTCTCCACCCGCTTGCGGTCGGTAATATCAGTCGCAATTTCAATTCTTACAAGTCTTCCGTCAGGCCAATAAATAGCTTGGTCTCTCAATTGATACCACTGTTTTGTAATTGTATTTTGAAATTCCCACACATACGGCTTTTTGGGATTTCCGTTTTTATCAAGAAGTAAATGATTTGTGCAAAATTCGCATGGTTCTGTTTGTCCTTGCTGTAAGGCGGAATAGCATTTTTCGCCAATTTTGTTACCAAACAAATTATTAAAGTTTTTATTTGAAAATAAAAGCTCGCAGGTTTGCATATCAGCTACATAAACGCCGGCATCCATTGCATCCATCGCTGTTTGAAAACGGATGTTTTCAGCTTCTGATTGCTTTTGCGATTTGTTTCTTTCAATGAACTGTGCCAGATCATTGGCGGCTGCCAGCAGGAAATTCCGTTCGGCCGAATCCCACTCTCTTTCGGAACTGCAATTATCAAAACCGATAAAACCGAGGAACTCTTTTTCTGAGATTATCGGAATAATCAGAACCGCTTTTATGTCTTGAACTTCAAGAAATTCTTTTTCACCTTGCGGGAACTCCTTAATTTTACCGGAAATCATTTCACCTTGCGATAATGTTCGATGCCATCTTTCAAAAAAATCAGCATATTTTAAATTTTGAAGCTCACGATTATCATTTTCAAATTTAATGCCTTCTGCACAATATTCCGCTTTCTGACTCACCAGCGCTTCGCCTTGTTCGTTTGTATGATTGATGAAAATATATGTTCGGCTTGAATCTGATGCGGGACCAAGAATATCAACAAATTCTTGATAAATGTCTTTCGATTCAGATGAAAGAAAAATTTCTTTGGCCCGGTTAAGCGCGGAAAGATAATTTTCGCGTTGCAGTAATTTATTTTCTATTTTTTTTCGCTCGGTGGTTTCCTCAGCAAACCAAGCCACCTGTTTTACATTTCCATTGTCATCTGAAATTGGATAAACTGAGTTTTTAAAATATCTTCCTGCACGGCAATCTTCCCACTGCAAGGGCTTTTTAGATGCCACTATTTTTTGTAAATTTGCCTTTCTTTTTTCGGCTGTCTCCGAAGATACAAATTCAAACATTGAATGGCCGACAAGCTCTTCTTTTTTTCGGCCAAGGCTTTTTGCGAGAGCATTGTTGGCTGCAAGAATAGTTCCATCTTTATCGGCAAGACCTGCTATACTAGTGATGGCATTTAACAGGGTGGTTAATTGTTTTTCGCTTTCACCCAGTTCCATCTCTGATGTTTTGTGATCCTTTTGCAGTGCCTCCTCGGCCTGTTTGCACTCAGATAGTGAAGATTCCAGACGGGCGACCCGTTGCCGCAAGGCTTTCACTTCGGTTACCAGTTGAGATTTGATTTTTTGTTCATCTTGCATTTATTTAGCTTCCGTTGTTTAATCTTCAGTCCGCAGTTTTCAGTCTTCAGTAAGCAGCCTTATAGTGCCTACTGCTAACTGGCCAAAGCCTTTGCCAAAGCATCCTTTAAGGCTTGTAGACTATACGGCTTTTGCAAAAAGATCTGGGGCTGCTCGGCATGCTTTTCGCTCATTGCCTGAGCCTCGTTGTACCCGCTGGACAATATCACCGGAATATCAGGCCGGATACGCCTCAAGGCCGCCATAGTTTCCCAGCCGTTCATGAACGGCATGGACAGGTCGGAAAGCACTATACAGAAATCGGCATGTCTTTCGCGGAATATCTCCACGGCTTCGGCTCCGCCTTTGGCGGTAACCGCTTCAAAACCGGTTGTCTTCAGCATAGCCTCGGCAACTTCGCGCACACCATCGTTATCGTCTACTATCAGAACGAGGCCGCCGCCCTTAACCGGCTGCGTCTTCGCACTATCTTTCGGTTGAATGACAACTTTTGATGATAGCGGCAAAAAAATCCGGAAAACGCTTCCTTGCCTCGGTTCGCTTGCTACCGTGATACATCCGCCGCGGGATTTGACAATACCCAACGCCACGGGCAAACCCAGGCCGCGTCCAGTGAACTTGTCGGTGTAAAACGGATCGAAAATATTACGGACGGCCTCTGCATCCATGCCGCAGCCGGCATCCGTAACCGAAAGGCAAACATAGTCCTTTGCAGACGGCGTCCATTCCAATGGAGCGAGGTTTCCCTCTGGAATCTCCGCCGCTGACACCACACTGACCGACACTTGCACCTTTCCGGAAAAGCCGTCCATGGCCTCTGCGGCATTGGTGACCAGGGCGGTAAGTACCTGACACATTTGGGCCGAATCAGCCTCGACGACCGGACCGGGAGAGGGGAGATCGGTCTCAAGACTTACATCTCCAGGCAAGGCAATCTGTAGTTGCGAAAGGTGGCGGCGGCATATCAGCGCAAGATCGAACGGTTCCGGTTTTCCATACGACTGGCCCAGATAGGTCAACATCAGCCCGCTCATTTCCGCTGCACGCAAGGCCGCCTTATGTGCCTCGGTAATGTTTTTGATAATGTCCGTATCCGGTGCAATGTCCTCCAACGCCATTTCCAGGTTGCCTGTCACCACATAAAGTACGTTGTTAAAATTATGGGCCACCGCTCCGGCCATGCGCGAGAGACTTTCGGCCTTTTCAATCTGATGCCTTCGAAGTTCGTGCATACGGCGTTCTTTTTCCATGGCTTTGCGTTCGGTGATATCATGCAAAATGTTGATAATAGCGGTAGGGTTGCCCTCTTTGTCGCGTAGCGACACAGCGGCGGTGCAGGCATAGTCGGTTATTTTTCCGTCAGGGCTTTGAATCTGTGTTTCATGCTTATGAATCAGGCCGTTCTCAAAGACTTTAAGCATAAAACAAGGGGACGGTTCACAAGGAATTTTCCTGCCATGATAGATTTCATAGCATTTACGACCGATAATGTCGCTCCCTAATATCTCCTTTGCCACGTCATTGGCCCATATTATATTCAGGTCTTTATCCATCATACTGATATGATCGCCTAAGGACAAAAGCATGGCGTTCAACTTCCCTTCCGATTTCCGTAGCGCCTCATTACTGCTTTGCAGTTCGGTGTTGAGCCTTCGTAGCGCCATCATGTCATCAAAACGGGCGGTGGCAATGGCAATGGCGCGCTCAATTTCCTGAGCCTTGGGCATTTTCACAAGATAGGCTCCGGCTCCGGCCTCGCCTGCCTGTTTCACCATGTCCGGCGTTTCATAAGCGGTCAGGATCACCACCGGTGTAGGACAGGTTTGACAGATTTTACGTGCAGCCTCCAAACCGTTCATATCGGGCATTTCAATATCCATCAAGACCACGTCGGGTTGTAACGCCAGGGTCATCTCCACGGCCTGCTGGCCATCCGGAGCTTTTCCAACCACGGCATACCCCAAATCTTCAACCTCTTTTTGGATTGCTTCACAGATGATAAAATCATCATCGGCAATCAAAACGCTTATTTCTTTTTGCATTTATTTCTCCTTTGTCAGACTTCCGTCCATTGTTGACTGCTGACTGCCAACTACCTGCCTGGGAAATTTCGGCTTTTTACGAGTCCATCAAGTGTAAACCTGTAAAGTTAATAATAGTTGATGTAGCATGAGTGATTCATGATTACAAGTCAACGTTTAAAAATGATGAGCCATGCGTAATCGGTCGCCAGTAATCAGTCTCTTGCAACTTGTAACCCGCATCCGTCAAAAAGTTTACTTTGTGGCACAATTATTGTATGAAGGCTGGTGAAGATAACATTATTATTAACATTCTATTTGGAGGTGTGTTTATGAAAATGCGGCTGAAACGTTTTTTTTTTCTATTCATCCTGTTTGCGCTGGGCGCGTTGCTGGCGATGCCTGCTTTGTCGGGCGCAACCGAGGAAGAGCAGGCGCCGGGGCGCAAACTGGCTCGGCAGGCGCTCAAGGATCGCAAAATATGGAACACAACGGATCATACCAAGCATGAGGTGTTGCAACAGAATTT
>JAOZRC010000130.1:0-4218 GCA_029940345.1 Desulfobacterales bacterium | reverse complement strand
TTTAATGGCAATGCCGATTTTGACAATATCAATGAGGCGTTAGCCACCTATAACGATTTTGCCGCTGACGCCGACGCCAAGGAGATGGCCGCGGACATTCAAAAAACGATTCATAAAGCGGTGACGGCAATCGGCCGTCCGACGAGGGAAAATTGCGGCTCCTGCCATTTTTATGGCGGCGGCGGTGATGGCGTCAAACATGGTGATTTGGATTCTTCCATGACCCATCCGAGTAAATCGTTAGATGTCCACATGGGAATGGACGGACAGAATTTTCAATGCACCCGTTGCCACACCACCAAACTGCATAATGTTGCCGGGCGGATTTACGCCACGCCGGCTTCGATGCATCGCAAAAGTCTGATCGAAGATGATTTGACGCCAAAAATCATGTGCGAGTCCTGCCATAGCGACAAGCCCCATAAAGCCGGGTCGAAGCCCAATGACCATACGGATAAAGTCGCCTGCCAGAGCTGCCATATCCCTGAATTTGCGCGCGCCAACCCCACTAAAATGTGGTGGGACTGGTCTAAAGCCGGCAAACTGAAAGATGGCAAACCTTATGTGGTTGACGGTGATTTCGGAAAGCACAGCTACCGATCGATCAAAGGTGAGATGCGGTGGGATAAAAATGTCAAGCCGGAGTACGCCTGGTTTAACGGTTCGATCATCACACTGACGGCTAAAGATACCATTGATCCGACCCAAATCGTTCCCGTAGGTAAACCGGTGGGCGACAAGGATGATCCGGACTCGCGCATCTTTCCGTTTAAAATCCATCGCGGCAAACAACCGTATGATAAAGTCAATAATACGCTGCTCACACCGCATTTATCTGGAAAAGAAGGTTACTGGACAACGTTGGACTGGGATATGGCGCTCGCCCAGGGGATGAAGGAAATAGGAGTTCCGTTCAGTGGCAAATTTGACTTTGTGGAAACAACGTATGCGTTTCCCACCACTCACATGGTGGCGCCTCGCGAAGCCACGGTTAAATGTTCGGAATGCCACACTGACTCTGATGGCCGCCTTGCCAAATTAGCCGGTTTTTATATGCCTGGCCGTGATTCTAACGAATGGATTGCCAAAGGGGGTTGGCTTCTTGTGATCGGTTCGGTGATCGGTGTTTTTTTCCACGGAGTCGGACGTATTATTTCAAGAAAGAAAAAGGAGGCGTAAGCCATGAAAATGATAAAAATTTATTTATACACACGGTTTGAAAGACTTTGGCACTGGCTCCAGGCAATTATGATTTTCATGCTAATTATTACGGGATTTGAGGTGCATGGCGTCTTTACGCTTTTCGGATTTAAACAAGCGGTTGAGCTTCATAATTTTTTCGGAATCAGTTGGATTATTCTGATTATTTTTATCGGATTCTGGCTGTTAACCACCGGTGAATGGAAACAATACATTCCTACAACAAAAAAATTGATCGCCGTGGCGAAATACTATATGGCCGGAATTTTTAAAGGTGAAGATCATCCGGTTCACAAAAGCGAAGACGCCAAACATAACCCGCTCCAGCGACTGACTTATCTGGGTCTGGCTGCCACCCTCCTCCCGTTTCAAATGGCCACCGGTTTTCTTTACTGGACCTATAATGACTGGCATGAATGGGGGTTGAGCGGTTTCCTGGACCTCGGCATATTGGCGATGATCCACATGATCTGTGCGTTTGTTCTTGTTTCATTCGTTTTTGTTCATATTTATATGACCACTACCGGGCATTCGCTGACCTCACATGTCACCGCAATGTTCACTGGCTGGGAAGAGGTGCCTGAGGGCACTCGTGTGGGCAAATGGGAAACCAAAAAAAAAGCAATTGAATATCACGTTGTTGAGGAAAAAGTGGAATAATGTAATTTGTATCTTATTGAAATCGGTTGGAATAGGTTTCAGGTTTCAGCGACAACGCCCTGACACCTGACACCATGACTTTTGAATAGGATACCTTTAAACTTTTAACTTTAAATAAAGGCCAACTGTAAACATGTAAAGTTAGCAGTCAATAACACTTGTGGCCGAAAGGAGGTGAAATAAACAATGTAAACGACAACTGGAAAGATCAATCAATTTCTTTTGTTTAAGCTCATTCAGTTGATCAGCGTTGAAAAAATGGCCTCTTAGCAGGTTGATGAACTGACTTGGCACAAACATTGCAAAACAAATCTATTTACAAAGGAGAGGGAGATGAAAAAATTTTTAAGAAAAGGCGCGAAAATGCGTGCGCTTTTAGTGGGGGGGATTAGCTTATTATTTCTATTATCCCCGTTGCATGTCTTTGCTGACAGTGAAATTGACGCCTTGAAGAGTCAACTCAATAAGATGTCCGAGATGATGCAACAACTTCAGCAAAAAATTGAAAACCTGGAAAAAGCGAAAGCCAGTGAGGTTACCAAAGCCGAAGTAAAGGAGTTGGATAAGCGGTTGAACAAAGCGGAGTTGCATACAGCTACTGACAAGATCTCTTTCGGCGTCGAGTTGCGCACACGAGGCGATTCAATCCATTATGACGGCATCCAGGTGGCTCCCAGGGCACTGGTGAACAGTTTTTTTGGCGATTATTCGCAAGGCCAGGGGTTCAACGGTGCGACCATCCCCCAGGCGCGGCAAATGATGCAGCAGATGGCCATGGCCGGTATGATCCCGCCGACTGAAACTTATGATCACGACAATGATTTTATTTTTACCAATCGCTTGCGCCTGGATATGAAGGCCAAGGTGAACAACCATTTGTCTTTTGCCGGCCGACTGGCGATGTATAAAGTGTTTGGCGATAGCTCCGGTGTACTCAACTATAATGGCAACATGGGAACCGTCGCCCTTGACGGCAACACAACCAGTATTCCTCATGGCGACATCCTGCACGTTGAGCGCGCGTATTTTAACTATCGACAAAATGCCGGTGAGGTGCCGATCAATTTTTCTCTCGGAAGACGCCCGGCCACCGAAGGCGCACCGCTGGAATACCGCAATTACAGTTTAGTGGGCGGGTCTCCCATTGCCACGATCATCAACTGGCAGTTTGACGGCGCTTCTTTGAATTTCGGACTTGAAGATGTCACCACCATTCCGGGCGCGGCCTTTAAACTCTGCTACGGCGTTGGCTTTGAAGCGGATTATGGGAATTATGTCGCCAACACCACGTCTTCTCTTGATGACGTCAGTTTCGGCGGTTTTATCGCCACCTTGTTTGACAATGATGCAACCAGCGTCACTATGAATTACGCCCATGCCTGGAATTTGAGCGACGGATTCACCGGCACGCTGGTAATGCCGTTCAGCGCCACCCAAAATCCGGATGGCACGTTGAATTTCCAACCCAACACCGGCGGTTATATCAGTCGCATGGAACCGATGACCAATATCGGCGATCTGGACCTGTTGACCGTACTTGTGAGTACCAATCTGTATGATTACCTGGCTGATATCGATCTGTTCTTTGCGCCTTCCTGGAGCCACACCGATCCTTCCGGCGTTTCCCAACAGCCCTTTTACAAGTTAATGGGCCAGGGCTTGTTGAGCAATGCGGATGCTAACGGAAAACTGGAAAGCCATGACGGCTACATGATATACGCCGGCGCACGTTTCCCCATGCCGGCCGACGCCAAACTGGGGATAGAATACAACTGGGGATCGGAATACTGGTTTAATATGACCGGTGCTGAAGACTCTTTGATCGGAGGTAAGCTGGCCACACGCGGCCAAGTGTTTGAAGCCTACTATATTCAACCCATTTACGGCCAGAATTTTTTCGTCACCCTGGGCGGCCAGTACTATGATTATGAATATACGGGCAGCGGCAATCCGTTGGGCGCTCCCGTTGAAATATCCAAGCTGACCTCAATGGATGCGGTGTTCCCGGTGGTCGATGAGGTTTGGAACGCCTATTTGTCTTTTACATTACGATATTGAAAGTTGCCATCTGTTCGGTGCTAGTATTTGTAGGGTGGGCAACATTCTGACCACTCACATTGTTTATAGCAAATGATTAGGCAAAGCGAAAAAATTCGTCAAAAAACAACCTTTGCCCACCGTCCGACTAAAAACGGTGGGCAAAGATAATCGCTTTAAACGATTTCCGGCACAACACCTTTGTATCAGCTATAAATCAGGTGCGTGGAAAAACGTTGCCCACCCTACATAAATTAAGGAGTGCAAGCTTCTGCTTACATGTTCTGATAACTAAGGCTATCAGGAAGACCCCGAGGGAGG
>JAOZRC010000801.1:1211-2745 GCA_029940345.1 Desulfobacterales bacterium | reverse complement strand
AGTTAAAAAAGGCCGCCAGCCGGAATGGCTGCCCCTTTTCTATCCATCTGGCCGAATCTGAAGATGAAACCGAATTTCTGCAAACCGGGCGAGGTGCCTGGGCGGATTTCCTAAAATCCCGCGGCATCGATTTTTCTGGTTGGGGCATACCTGCTTCGACACCGTTTCATTATATTGATCAGCTGGGTTTGCAGGATGCCCAAACGATTTTGGTACATCTTTTGAGAGCAAGCGGTCCGGCCTTTCGCCGTATTGCCGAACAAGGCGCCTGGGTGTGCCTCTGTCCGCGCAGCAATCGGAATCTCCATAACAGACTTCCCGATGTGAATAAAATGCGTCTGGCCGGTGTAAAGCTTTGCTTGGGCACGGATAGCCTTGCCAGCGTATCATCTTTGAGTTTATTTGATGAAATGGCATTTTTGTCGCGTGCATTTCCATCAATACCTGCACTGGATATTTTGGAAATGGCCACATGCAATGGTGCCAAAGCGCTTGGAATTGATAAGTACATTGGTAGTCTGGAACCCGGTAAAGCAAGTCAAATGCTTTATGTATCACTGGCCGTATCCCATAAAAATGCGCTAATGGATATGATCGTCAATAAGGAGTTTGAAGCGCTGAAAATCGTACTGAAAGGCGAAAATGCCAAAAATAGGAATAAATAACGCTAAAATTAATTCTGACCTGAAAATCATCATGGGACGAATTACCTATATTAATATGTATCCGGTTTATCATGGCTTGAAAAATGATCTGCATCCCAAATGGATTAAAATGGTTGATGATGTACCCGCTGTATTAAATGGTATGCTGTCGCGCGGTGAGCTTGATATCAGCCCGGTTTCAGCGGTGGCGTATGCGCGTCATGCGGATCAATGGACGGTGCTGCCGGATTTGTCAATTGCTTCGCGTGGCAAAGTGATGAGCGTCCTTCTGGTTAGCACACGCCCCCTTGACAGGTTAAATAATCAACAGGTGATTTTGACGGATGAATCGGCTACCGCCGCCGATTTGTTGCGTCTGATTTTTAAATTGAAAGGCATACATCCCATTTTAAAGCGCGGCAAGGTCAGCAACCCCGGAGATTTGCCTATAAATGCACAGGCGGCGCTGGTCATCGGCGATGCGGCGCTCAGAGAACCCTGGCGTGACACTTACGAATATGTGTTCGATTTGGGCGCAATGTGGTGGGATATGACCGGCTTGCCCTTTGTTTATGCTTTGTGGGTAGTGCGTCGCGCTTTTGCCGAACGCCATCCCGAAATCGTGGCTTCAGTCGTGAAGCTATTCAAACAATCCAAGGAAAAAGGCTACGCGCATCAGTCCGAAATCATCTCCGCCGCATCCCAAAAACTGGATTTGGATCGTGAAATTTGCCGAAAATACTACGAATATCTGCTTTGTGACCTCGGACCTGCTGAAATTAAAGGGGTGGAGACATTTTTTAAACAACTGTTTGAAAATAACATTCTTTCTGATCCGGTGCGGCTTTCATTTTTTGGCAGACAACTTTAGTTAGGTTTCAGGTGTCAGT
>JAOZRC010000801.1:0-1111 GCA_029940345.1 Desulfobacterales bacterium | reverse complement strand
TCAGTAATAACGCCCTGACACCAGCAATCTGAAACCAATGAGATTTATAAAAAGAATGCAACTGATTACAACACAGACTTTTGACGATTTGGAATCCTATTGGCGCGACCCCGACTGCCCGCTGAAATGGCCGCATATTTTCATGCTACCTGCCTGGTTGCAAGTGTGGTGGGATCAATTCGGCGACAAGCAGGAATATGAGCTGCATATTTGCACAGTCATGCAAGGAAACAGTCTGTTAGGAATTGCGCCGTTGATGATTAAAGGCGAAACCGCCTATCTTATTGGCGGAGAGGATGTATGTGACTATTCAGATGTGATCGCAGCTCCTGGAAAATCGTCGGAATTCTGTTGTATGCTTCTGAATCACTTGCGCGCCCAAGGCATCGCTTATCTTGATTTGAAACCCTTGCGTCCTGATTCTGTCGCCATACGGACCCTCGCCGCAGAAGCTCAACATCAGCTAGGAGATGTCTTTTGCGAGTCTGTTGATACTTCATCAGAGATAGAGCTGCCTGCTAGCTGGGACGCCTACCTGATGCAATTAAATGGCAAACAACGCCACGAAATCAGGCGCAAATTCCGGAGATTGGATGAGGCCGGTGATATTCGTTTCCGGGTTGTCAGACATGTCGAAAAGGTTAATCGGGAACTGGACTTTTTTTTCGATCTGTTCGGTTCTGATAGAAAAGATAAAGCGGACTTTATGACCCGTCGTATGGAACGCTACTTCAGGTCATTAGCCCAAGCAATGGCCGAAGTAAACCTGCTAAAACTTTGTTTTCTTGATATTAACAACCAGCCGGCGGCCGCCGCACTGTGCTTTGATTATGATGACACCATATATCTTTACAATAGCGGCTATGATCGACGTTATAGATATCTGGGTACAGGGTTTTTATGTAAAGCGCTGAGTATCAAACACAGTATTTCCGCGAAAAAGAAGAGCTACAATTTTTTAAAAGGCGCCGAACCCTACAAACAGCGTTTGGGAGGCCAAAAGATTTCCTTGTATCACTGTCGGATCAAAATTTAAAATACAAGTTTCAAGTTATTTCATAGCCATTTTCAGGCACCCTTCATTTTGCGCCTAAAATAATTTACATTTTTC